>JBDTUE010000251.1:0-6185 GCA_040007895.1 Saprospiraceae bacterium
AATTAATAAATAGTAGTAGATTTCTGATTCGTAATCAGTAGGTCGTGGGTTCAAGTCCCATTCCCGGCTCTATGTAATAAAATGATTTAGATAGCGATGTGATTAATAAACTTATTGTATGCCAATGCAATATCAGGTTAATCTAAAGGGGAATTACCTCTACTACGTATAATCATTTAAATCTACCTACTAAATCTACCTATGGTTGCTAACACAGGGGGTGTCTTGAAAACACCCCCTGTGTTTAAAAAATCAATTATGCCATTCAAAAGTTGATTTAATCAAAGAGAATATAAACTACAAAAAATCGGTACAATCTCTTGTAAGAACTAAAAAATACTAAAATGGGAAATGTTTGTTGCACAGTATATGAAGTCCGATAGATTACGAAGTATTAGTTACATATTTCGTAGTGGATGATATCCATGTTGCACTTCAAGACAAAGATGAAGGGCCTGACAAAATAAAATTGAATTTATTAATGATGTCAATAGAATTCGAAAATTTAAATTAGAGAGATTTTTACAAACCATTTATGAGGCTAAAAAAATATTGAGCAAATGAAGGTTCAATTTTTCGTCCAAGCACATTCGATGTCGAAGTAATCTTATCATGTTCGGAATAGTGGACTAACCAAAAAAAATCCCCGATCATGTAACCAGCATGCACCGGGGGGCAATCTTCAAAGAAGATTTAGATCAAAAGTTACCCTTGTAATTTCAAAAGTATATAAATACTATTATATGGAGGGTAACGAAAAAGGGTGATACACATTATACATATGAAAAATTCCCCGGCCCTTGTAACCCTTAGGCCGGGGACAATCTTGGGAAGACTGTTCGAAACATACACTATGGTGTGTCAAAATTAATATAAAAAATTATTGTTTTAATAAAATCGGGATAGGGATTTTAACTTTTTCAAAGCTCTTTCACAGTTTCTTAGTGGATCGTCGAAATTCCCATAAAAGCGCTTTGAAAGTCCGGTATTTTATATCGAATTTCAGAAAAAAGAATGCAAAAAAATTGAGCTGTCCATGGTAAATAAAATCCTCAGGTACCAACACATTAATTTAAACCGAGATTACGCTTTAGAAATTTCTAAGCGTAATCCGATGATCCGAATAGCTATCGGATGAAAATTAATGAATTGCGAACATTTATTTTGGAGGAATTCATTCATTTTCAATATCGGGTCTGATGACTCCAATAGTCGTATCAGACTCATAGGAGGTTAACCCTGACAAGTAATTGCTTTACAATTTCTTCGTCAGCTGATGACGATTAATGTCACAATCCTACCGAAAGCGTAGGACCAATAGGACAGAAAATCGTACCCTAACGATTTTTCTGGGTTAAACTATTGCGTAATCTAAAATTACCAAATAATAAGTACGCGAAGAGGGGCCAGCAAATTAATTACCTGGTTTATTTGGTTCGATTTTAGCTTGATGTAAACATAAACACCCCCATCGAAATAATCCCGCTAACTATGGGGACGACACACATAAAAAGCTGACGAGTTCCTATTTGTATTTAGTCTTGAAAAACTCCTTATACGACTCCGTATCTTTTGTGGAGTAGAGTTTCCTGTAATTGGACTGAGAAATGGCGTACACCTCATGATTGATCTCCGGCACTATGAATTGTTTTGGATTATTACTAATCGCATGAAAATAGACCATGGCCTTGGCTGCCGAATCAAATTTACGGATCATAATGATGGGTATCGTGGCATCCTGGTCCAGGAATATATTGGAGATTCTTAAATCATCATTTTGAAAATACCGTTGATTAAAATCGGATACTGAGACTTTAATATCGGATAATGTGGAAGCGTTTTTATCAAACACGATGGCAATGACATAGTGCAATTCATCTTCAATGTATTCAAATGCATTGGGATCAACCGAGGTTTTTTGAATATCTGATACTTCAAAAGCTTTTTCATCTCCCATCAGGTATCGAAGCATATCCTTGGCTTTATCCCGCTCCTCCGACTGCGGATAACGCGCTATAAAATCTTTAAGTGCATTGACGTAAGCTTCTTTACCCTGCAATCGACCAATGCACATAGCTTCAACCATAGCAAATTTGATCCGAATTGGATTTTCTTTAAACAAGCTATCTACCAGGTGTACCCGGTTAAGTGCTACATCACATTGATCCGCACTGAACAGATGGTAGGTTTCATCATAGTAGGCTACCAGTTTAGAAGATTTATCCTGATTATTAGTATCCCAGTTGGGATCTTTCAGGCTTTGCGCATATTTACTTCCGGGAAACTCAGCTAACAATTTTTCTTTATAGAAATTAGCTTTAGCTACATCATTATTCTGTGAACAGGCAAGGTAAAGTTGATACAATACATCTTGTTCAATACCGGATCCGGGATATTTTTTTAATAGCTCTTCCAATATTTTAATGGACCTGGTATAATTTTCAAGTTTCTCGCGGTATAGAATACCCAGCTGGTACATACTGTTCCGGATTTTATCATTGGCCGCTGTTTTTGATTCAGGGGTGTTGGGAATGTCTTTAAGGATCGAGGCTATATCATCTGTAGATTCCTCCTGGAAATTAGGATCAGGTTTATTGGGATCATTCGTCTTGTCCGCTACATCATTTGAGATATTGTTATTTGATCGTTGACTTACCTGCCAATTGTCTTGAAGTTTAATATTTCCCCAGGTTTTCTCAAAATCTCTTAATCCTTTTTTCAAAACTTTTTCATCGTATGCAAAAAAAGTGGTCCTGGTATCGCTACTGCCTACAGTACTCAGATTGATATTACTTTTACTGAAAGGGCTTGGATCCAGAATATTCGGAGCCGGAGTTCCAACTTTTGCACTGACCAATTTCTCGCGCTCTTTTATGATTTTTTTTGCCCATTGTTTTTGTTCCTTATCATTCAATTGGCTTACACGAAGCATGCTATCCTGGATTTCAATAATGGTAATGTTTTTAGCAATATCGGCCAGTGAAACACTATATCGTTCAGCTTCCTTTTTCCTAAGATCCTTTTCACTCATGATAAAGAATGAGCTATCGTAATACTTTTTAGCTTTGAGATAATCTTCATCTTCATAATATAAGGATGCCAGTTTATAAAAACTCTCTGTTTTCTGGATAGGATTTACACCGGCCCCTAAACCGGTGATGAGATATTCTTTAGCCTGATCCCGTTGTCCACCCTCAAGACTGACCATAGCCATCGCATGATATATTGCTGTCCTGTAATCTATATTTTTATCATCCCTGGTCATTTTCTTCAATTCAGCCAGCAACTGATCTTTATCTCTTTTACCGGCTGCTATGGCTTTCTGTGCGCTCATCAGTTTAGCAAAAAACTCCATATCATAATCCGGATGATAATCCAACACTTTATTAAATGCATCATAAGCGGCAGCATCCTGATTCAGCTTATCCTGTAATTGGCCCAATACAAATGCGATTCTTGCCTTTCGATTGGTAGGGACGTCTTTGGAGATAAGCGCTTCTTCGAGATAAGGAATAGCTTCGTTATATTCTTCTTGTCTGATATGATTATAAGCCTGTAGTATAGTAACCTCGGGTTTTAATTCATCATATAACCCAGGGTCATGCCTCAGTGTACCTAGTATGATACCCGCTGCGATTCCATTCTTTCGCATGGTATAGGTCTTTGCCAGCCACATTTGGGCATCCTGTAATACTGGTCTGTGTCCACCCTCCGGTTTTATTGGCTTGTCCTTTTGGACAACAGCCTTTTCCTCTTCTTCTTTTTTTAGAGTTGTCTTTCCCGATATACTATCTCTGGTAGGCTTTACTGTCGGGGTCTTTGTTTTTTCAGTTGAGCCACCGACGGGCTTCGGTGTCTTGATTCCTTTTTTTCTATCCTTGATGAGTTGCTCTCTGGCTTTTGCTTTATCCTTTGCCTCCTCTTGCCGGGTCTTTGTTTTTGCCTTTCTTACTTTATCGGTTGTTTTTTTCGCTTTTTCTCTGGCTTTGAGATCGGCTTCTTTTTTGTCCATTTGCTCTTTCACCTTCACTGCTTTTTCCCTGGCTTTTTGCAATTTGCCATCCGTTTTCGGATTGTCGTGAAGTTTAAAATAATTTTTAGTAATGAACTTAAACGTCTCTTCTGCGGTCACATAGTCTTGTTTCAGGTACTGTGCCTGGCCGATGAGCAGGTAGCTATCCTCTACCCAATGACTCGGCCGATGTATATTGATCACAGTACTCGCTTTTTTGATAGCTATATCCAGGTTGGCAGCAGCGACAGTCGGGTTTTCAATACCATTGTAAGGATAAAGCTCCAGGATCTTATTGTAATCATCTTTGTATTGATCATTCAGGGCCTGCTCAGATACATCCAGTAATTCTTTAGCATTGAAATAGCCGTTATATTTGGCCGTGAGATTATGAAAGAACATCTCTGTTTTAGTTACATCTTTCCTGCTTTTTTTGACTGAACAAGCCATAAAAGCAAATACTAAAAGACTAAATAAAACACGGACTTTAGCGTTAACAAACATTGATCAATTTTGTATTAGTTGGCAAAGTATAAACCGATAAAATGCAAATTTATTTTATTTTTTGGAGGAAATCAAATCATAAATGCAAAAGACATTGATACAAAGGATTTTATATAGAATAAAAACTCCTTATAGGTTGGTTATTTTAAACCACGAAACGTATAAAGAGATTGGATCCTATCAACTCAATCTACTGAATGTGTACACCTTACTGAGCATGCTCATGGTCATCGGTGCATTACTTGTCACCTTATTACTTTTTTTTACCCCGCTAAAAAGACTTATCCCGGGATATGGAAATAATAATAGCGCAGACTATATAAAACTATACAAAAAGGTGGATAAAATGGAGAAAGACATGGAAGCTCAAACTCTATATGTCAATAAACTCCAGCAACTGATCAATGGGGAAGTCCAGGTAGAAGAACCCAAACCTGTCATTAAAGACAACGTAACCAAATTGGTCGCAGGACCCGTACCCAAAGGGGAAGCAGAAATAGCATTGGAAGATGAACAATTACTTCAAAAACAAATCTCCAATGTAAAAAACCCCAACCTTACGAATATGGTAAGAGGTCAGCCCATTGAACAACTTTATTTTATCTCACCACTGCAAGGTGAGGTGAGTGAAAAAATGTCCACTGAAAAAAATCATTTAGGTATCGATATTATTGTTCCAAAAAACACTGAAGTAAAAGCCGTGATGGATGGAAATATTATTTCCGCAGACTGGACCCAGGAAACTGGTAATAGCCTGGTGATACAACATCACAATGATATCGTCAGTGTATACAGGCATAATTCTAAACTCTTGAAAAAAGCCGGGGACTACGTAAAAGCCGGCGAAGTAGTGGCCATTGCAGGCAATAGCGGTGAACAGACGAATGGTCCACATCTTCACTTCGAACTCTGGTATAGAGGCAAAGCGGTGAACCCTGAAGATTATATGCGATTTTAAAGCGTTGATAATCTATATTTTATATCAATTTTTTTGATTCGATAGTACAACATCCTGATGGTAGAAATATCTAAATAATTGATTTAGTTTTTAGACGAAAAACACTATTGAAGATTAAAAACAAAACTACCTTTGCGCACTATTTTTAAAAGAAAGTCAATGGACAATCAAAACATCGAATTAAAAAAATTGTATGATGATCAGGGCAATGCACTCAGCCCAATATTGCCGGAAGGTGTTAAAAATTATCTCATCGATATAGACGGTACTATCTGCGATGACGTACCCAATGAAGAACCGGAGCGCATGCGTCATATCCTACCCTATCCTGATGCGCTGGAAATCATCAACAAATGGTACGACCAGGGTCATATCATTTATTATTTCACTTCACGGACGGAAGAGCATCGATCAATCACTGAAGAATGGCTTCGAAAACATGGATTTAAATATCATGGTATGCTGATGGGAAAACCCCGCGGTGGTAATTATCATTGGATTGATAATCATATTGTGCGGGCTACCCGCTTTAAAGGCAAGTTTACAGATCTTATCGTAGAGACTAAAGAGATTGAGGTTTTTAAAGATTAATATAGAAGTTAGGAGTTGGAAGCTAATTAGTTAGAAGTTAGGACTTCGTTCTAATCAAAAATTATATATTTGCACCTCTTAAGTGGGGCCCATAGCTCAGTTGGTTAGAGCAAATGACTC
>JBDTUE010000252.1:0-6178 GCA_040007895.1 Saprospiraceae bacterium
AGGCGCAATCTTTTGCGACGGTTCAAGCATGCTACGGGGATTCCACCGATAGTCTATTTACAACATGTGCGGATAGAAAAAGCAAAACAAGAACTCGAACAGACGAATAGAAGTATTTCGGAAATAATCCCGGATACGGGTTATCATGATCCGAAATCATTTAGAAAAGTTTTTTTGAAATTAGTAGGCATCACTCCCCTTGAGTACAGGAGTAAGTTTAAAATAAAATAAAAAGAGAAGGAGGTAAATTTTTACCCCCTCCTGTTCACTTCATCAAATTAATTCTTAGCTGTACTGCATTGCGCAGGTTCGCATTTGGACACATCACATGCAGTTGGATCGCAGCCTTTGGCGATACAACATGGATCATCACTTTTTATTTTTCCAGCCATTTTAGAAACCAATGCTCCAAATTGACTAAAAAGATAAGAAGCCGAATAAATTCCCACTGGACCAGCCAGTGAACTAACCGGGGTAGAAACCTCTAATGAAGCTTGCGCTGCCTTTGCCTGATCTACACAGGATGGTTTAGCCTCTTCCAGTTTTACCGTTTCAATCATACTTGTAACCTTCAGACAGGATGATTTGGAGGCACAACATGACTGTGCAACTGCCTGATTGATAAAAAACACCTGGAGTATTCCCAGTATGGTCATCAGGTTCGCGAATTTTTTCATAGATTATAAAATAAATAAGTTTACCAAACCCGTTGGTTACGGATATATCAAATACATGCAGTCATTATAAAATCGGAATGTCGGTACCTGAGTTTATTTTTCCACATTGCATTTATTATACAGAGCAAAGGTGACTTACGGAATGACCATTATTTGTTAGTAGCTGTTAGCCACTTGTTAAGCGGCTGTTAAACTGACTTGCCGATTGTTTAAATAAGGTGACCTTTGAGCGCATGCAACGCGTATACTGGCTGATTGCTTCAGCGGCTCTTACTATGATTCTACTGATTGGTTTCCAGGTTTACTGGATGAGTAAATCAAAGGAATTAATAGAAGAACAATTTACTAATAAAGTTTCCATGGCTTTATGTTCTGCGGTGGATAAATTATCAAACTCTCCTGCTTGCAGCCAGGCTGCCACGTCCTGTTTGACGTCCAAAGGAGAATGTGCCGATAAAGTACAGGCTATGGTTAAAGATTCTTCCTTCACTGAAGTATTGAATTCAAGTTTAAATTATTACCACGTTAATCTTCCGTATAAAGTAAATGTTTCTTTTATGGGTTCATCCCCAATGGATACACCTTCCTACTCCTGTTCGTTGGCGCCGATATTAGCACAAAATGATCAGTGGTTGCAATTGATTTTTCAGGGAAAACAGGATTATTTTTATCAGAAGATCCGGTTTACTTTATTTTCTTCGATCCTCATCGTCCTCTTAATTCTTTCTTTGTTTATCTATGCCGCCAGGGCACTCATTCGTCAACAAAAAATCAGTGAGGACAATCGCCATTTTTTCAATCATATGACGCATGAATTCAGTACACCACTGACGAATATTCAACTGGCATCAAAAATGATGAAAAAAAATCCATCGGTTGAACGCAAGGACTATTATCTCAATATTATTGATCAGCAAAGTGTACAGCTAAAAAAACAGGTGGATAATGTATTGCAGATGGCTACCGTAGACCGGGATAACTTTACATTACAAAAAGAATCCATCCACCTCCAGGCCCTTGCTCAGGAAGTCATTGAAAGTATGAGAATGCAGATTTATGAAAAAAACGCAACGATCCGTATTCAACCGACAGACCAGGAATACATCATACAGGGAGATCGTCAACATCTTCGTAATGTATTTACGAATCTAATCGATAATGCATTAAAGTACTGCGATGCAGAACCGGTGGTAGACATCGATTTTTATCCTGCTCCAGATGGATGGAATGTGAGCGTACGGGATAATGGTATCGGTATTCCCGCCAATGATAATGATAAAATATTCAGCCGGTATTACAGAGGTTCGTGTATCCCTGTATCGGTTAATTCATCGAATCAAACAAGTACACAGGGGTTTGGTCTCGGCCTTGCTTATGTAAAAAAGATCTTACATCTTCATCATGGCGATATTCGTTTAATACCTTCCATGCATACCGGCGCCCGGTTTGAATTGTTTTTTCCAAAATAAATATTGATGAATAACAACAGGATTTTATTGGTGGAGGATGACGCTGCGCTGGGTATGTTATTGATGGATTTTTTGGAATCCAGTCATTATCTGGTTAGCTGGAAGCGGGATGGGCTGAGTGCTATCGATCAACTTAAAAAACAGAGCTATGATCTTTGCCTGTTAGATATTTCTATGCCGGGCATGGATGGTTTTAGTCTTGCGCGGCAGATCAAATTACAATTCAAACAACTTCCTTTTTTATTTATCACTGCCCGGGGGCTCAAACAAGATAAACTGAAAGCGTACGAACTTGGAGCGGAAGATTATATTCTTAAACCCTTTGATCCGGATGAACTGGAATGCAAAATTCAAGTCATCCTGCGCCGGAGTAAAAATGATACTAAAAACAAATTGCCCGATATGATAGAATTGGGACTGTATACTTTTTATGTTTTAAGACAGGAACTAAGTTTTGACAATACGATCATCAAACTCACTGAGAAGGAAAGCCAGATCCTTTTATTGCTTTGTAATCATCAAAACAAAGTGCTTCGCAGAGATGATGCTGTAAAACAAGTTTATGGCAAAAGTGATTATTTCCTCGGCAGGAGTTTTGATGTGTTTATTTCCCGGTTAAGAAAACTGCTTAAAGATGATCCGGATATCCTTATTGAAAATGTATTTAAGGTTGGGTTTATAATGAGAGTTACTGAAAAAGCGTAAGGGTATCTTTAATTCGAATGGGGATATACTTAATGTTTTTGATTTAATCCCTCTCGTGTATCTAATGGACTACTTCACCATAGGATAAAATAACTCCTAACAATCTCCAGTCTCGCATTCTTCTCCCGCTCTTTCCGTCTCCAGGGTGACGTGATGTATATTTTGATGTACTAGTTCGTGTTTGAGTTTATGTTTTATTTTTTGTTCCTGGTCAGGAGACGTATTCTGGCTTAATACCAGATGAGCTGTCAATGCATTTTCTTTGGTACTGATAGCCCAGATATGAATATGATGTATTTCCTGGATACCCGGAATTTTTGAAGCCAATAATTTGATGTCGTCTAAATGAATATCCACCGGCACACCATCCAGAGAAAGTCGAAGGCTATCCTGAAGGAGTTTCCAGGTACTGAATAAAATGAACAAAGCGATGAGTATGCTAAAAAAGCTATCGATCCAAAACCAATGAGTATAAAAAATAACGATACCTCCGGTAACTAAACCCAATGAAACCATGGCATCACTCAACAGGTGCAAATATGCACTTTTGATGTTGAGGTCTTTTTCCTTATCCCGCATAAAGAGTAGGGCTGTGCAGGCATTTATGAAAATCCCAATTCCTGCCACGATTGCTATTGTTTTACCGGGTAAGGGTTGAGGATCTAATAAGCGATGTGCTGCTTCATATACTATAGCCCCAATAGAAACTAATAATATCATCGCATTAAATAAGGCTACCAGGATAGATGTTTTACGATATCCGTATGTATACTTTGCATTCGACTTTACTTTCATTAGTTTAAATGCGAGCAGGGATAATGCTAAAGCCCCTACGTCGGCAAGATTGTGACCTGCATCGGAGATTAAAGAAAGAGAGTGAACGGTAATACCGACTCCCACTTCTATAACTACAAAAATAAAATTTAAAATTATGCCAATGATAAATGCTGTATTGACTGAGTCGCCGATAAGGGCTGTATGATGATGGTGAGAATGATGATGTTCCATCTTATTTAAATCAAAGATACAGCTTTGTCAAAGCTATCGGCACATTGGAACCGTTGGTTTTGCGCTGAATACGGTTTATAAAAGTTTTAAATACTTATCCTCTAAACTGCTCATGATTGCCTTCTTGGATTTGTTTAGATCATCATATCCACAGAGGTGTAACAGACCATGTACCATGACCCGGTATAATTCTGTAGAAGCACTTACTTTAAACTGGATAGCATGATCTTTGATCCGGTCTATACTGATATACATTTCCCCTTCAATCGGATTATATGCATAAGCGAAGGTGAGAATGTCCGTAAAATAATCGTGATTCAATGATTGCCGGTTCATCTCCCTCAGCGTTTTATCATCAACGAAAATATAGTTGATCTGTTTTATTTTTTTCCGCTCTGAAGACGCAACGCTGGATATCCATGCCTTTACCTTAGCTGCAGATCGTATCCTGAAGGAGGGATAAGAATAATGAAATTGGATCATGTATTAAAAAAACTGACCGGCACTGCGATAAAATCCTAAAAATCAAAGCTCATCCTTACGGTACAGCCATTATCGTCATATAATACCCGGTCACATAATTGTTTAATCAGGAAGATTCCTCTTCCACCGGATTTAGAAATGTTTTCGGGCAAGGTAGGGTCATTGACATGATCCGGGTTAAATCCACCACCCTCATCGCGTACAATAAGAGTTAGTCCCTGAGTTCTGGATTCTATTTCTACATGCACCCCTTTGCACTCGTCACATTGGTTGCCATGAATAATAGCATTATTAACAGCTTCTGTCAGGCTTATAAGAATATTGGGGTACATATCCTGAGAGATGTGGTAGGTATTTGCAATATGTTCCACGAGAAGCTCTATATCATAGATACATCTTGGAGAAGAAGGAAACCGCCAATGTGTATTCATTAGAATCGGCGATTGTTTATTATTTGTTATTTGTATTTCCATGTTCCGTCCGCAGAGTCTTCATGTACTCTTCGACCAGGGATCGATAATAGGGTTTTACATCGGGGGAGACTGTTTTATATAGATCGATCTCTGCTTCTCGTTTTTTTAGATACTCTTGTAAGGATGGTGGCAATTTTCGTTCCAATTCCTGCGCTGTCGTTGATTTTCTTTTTTCATCTTGTTTCCTTTCCCTTTCTGCATTCTCTGCTTCCAACAACCGGGTCAGTATTTCATTTTGCCTTTGCATCATTTCATTCGTCAGTTGTTTATTTACCAACTCCGTCTCCATCTTATCCATCCCTTCTATCAGTTTTTGAAGATCATCCGTTTTCTCCCCATGTTGCTGCCTGTCTTTTTGAAGGTCACGGAGTGCTTCCCGCAAAGCTGCTTGTCTCGCTGCTGCTTTAGCAAACTCTTTACTTCCTGCTCCTTTACCCTGCTCCATAGATTTTTTCATTTGTTCCAGCGACTCTTTCATTCCTTTTTGTCCTTCTGTGATTTTGTCCATGGGTTTCTGTCCTTCTCCTTTACCGGATTTTTTAGGTTTCGATTGAGCTGAACCAGACATTTGCTGATTCATATTATCCAGGGATTCGGAAAGCATCAGGGCTAGATCGTTGACATTTTTCATCGTACGTTGCTGAGCATCACCGGCCTGCGGTTTGTTTCTTTCCTCTAACTGGTCGATGGAGTTTTCCATCTGTTTCTTTATTTCAGTAACTTTTTCTGTGACAAACGCCTCTAATTGAAACACTCTTTTGCTCAAAGCCTGAAGGCTGTCTTCTATCAGACTAAAGTCTTCTTTGAGTTTAAACTGTTGATTCATCAGGTCAGTATATTTTGGTGTATTGACCATCGTGCCATTGACATCTTTGATTAAGGCTTCCTGATCAAAGGACATGTTGACCAGGTTTTCCAATAATTGCCTCATGGCTTTAGCGTCTTCTTCTGCTTGCTCTTGTTCTTGTTCCTGCATCTGTTGCTCCATTTGCTCGGCCATATCTTTCATTTTGTTGGCAGCACTTTTCTGTGATTTGGATGCTTTTTTATTTTGATTTTGCTTCATTTCCTTGGAGCTATTCTCCATATCTTTTTTAATATCATCCAGCTTCTCTTTGGGTTCATCCATTTTTTTGGGACGGTTCAAATCTTCATTTTTCTTTTCCAGATCTTTCATATCCTGCTGGAGTTTTTCCATTTGTTGATTCAGCTTATCCTGTTTTTTCTGTAAGTCTTCCTTGGATAAATTTTCTTCTTCTTTTTTTGAATCGCCATTCTCTTCTTTATTCTGTTCTTCTTTTGACTGAGCGTCTTTAGAATCTTTATTTTGTTCTTCTTTTGACTGAGCGTCTTTGGAATCTTT
>JBDTUE010000253.1:0-6146 GCA_040007895.1 Saprospiraceae bacterium
GGTCTCAGGTAATAGCTTTTCATGAATGTTCTGTTACAGGATATTCTTTTGCCAGGAAACTGAGCAAGGATCAACTGCTGGATATCGCAGAACCAATACCGTCAGGTCAGAGTACAACTGCTCTGATTGAAATAGCCAGGCGTCATAATATGGTCGTACTTGCAGGACTATTTGAAAAAGATCTCCAAGATGATCTTTACAAAGCTTATATCTGTGTAGGTCCGGATGGTCTGATTGCTAAGTTCAGAAAACTACACCCCTTTATCAATCCTCACCTCAAACCGGGAAATGAATATTGTGTATTTGATCTGTTTGGATGGAAGTGTGGTATCCTGATTTGTTACGATAATAATATCATTGAAAATGTGAGAGCTACCCGGCTTTTAGGTGCAGATATAATCTTCATGCCTCATGTGACCATGTGTACTCCATCTTCCCGACCAGGAGCTGGATTTGTAGATCCTCAACTTTGGATAGATAGAGAAAAAAATCCTGAACTTTTAAGATCAGAATTTGATGGACTTAAAGGTAGATCCTGGTTGATGAAATGGTTGCCTGCAAGAGCGTATGACAATGCAGTTTATGCCGTATTTTCAAATCCTATAGGTATGGATGATGATCAACTGAAAAACGGTTGCTCCATGATTATTGATCCATTCGGGGAAATTATTGCTGAGTGCCGGACATTTGAAGACTCTTTTGTCACTGCTACCATAACTCCTGAAAAATTAAGCCAGGCAGGAGGATCCCGTTATTTAAATGCCAGGAGACCTGAATTATATAAAGACATCCTTGTGAAAGATCATCACTCTATTCAAAAAGTAATCTGGATGCCTGATCAATCTCACGAATAATTTTTACTATAATTGTTTTACTCTGCCGGAGCCGGAGATTTTTGAAGTTACCCGGGGATTGCCATAATAATAAACATCTCCACTACCGGAAATCAAAGCCTCTAATGATTTCAAAACATTTACTGTGATCCTTCCTGAACCGCTGACATGAGATGTATTATAATCCATTGGAAGCCTTCCAAAATCGATATTGCCTGATCCGCTAACGAATAATTCAGTTTCATCCACTGCTCCCCCGCTTCTGATTTTGATATTGCCTGATCCACTGACATGCGCAACGATTTCGTCAGTAATCTCAGCATGTTCGATATCTATATTTCCAGCTCCACTCTGTTGCAGGTCTAATTCATGATGTTTGACGGCACCTTCCACATCAATATCGGATGCACCGCTGGAATGGATAAATTTAAGATCGGGTCCGGTGATTTGAATAGTGATGTCTTCACAATTGCGGACACGGATAGGTTTATCCCATTTGATCACCAATGCATCTCCATCCACTTTGGTAACTATTTCATCGAGGATATTACGTTGGGCCCGAAGCTCGATACTGTATTGTGGTGCTACCTTAAAATTAATCTGACCACATACAGAAATTTGAAGTCCCTCATAATCTGTTTTATTTCTGAACTCAGAAACGATCGGACCAGTTCCTTCGATTTTTTCACAAGAAGAAAACAAGGCACCTCCAATAGAAGCTATAATAAGAAAGTAAAATAAATTTTTCATAAATAAACGATTAGCTATAAGTGACTTTAATAAATTTAAAGATCAAAATTGCGAGGATAGGTTGCATATTATTACTAAAAATGGATTAAAGGTTGATTAAAGCCGATGAACGCATTTTTTTTAATTATTTCTTAATTCAGATTCCGCATCCTATTTTCTATCTTTGCACGGTGGAAAAGCTGAGTCGTCTGCTCGGTTTATATCGGGAGGACGCACGTGTAAAGGAGATTGTCTCAATACTTTCAAATCCACCATCCCATCTTACCCTGGTAGGAATGAGTGGTGCAATGGAATCCTTTTGCCTGGCCGCAACGATCCTTCAATCGCAAGGAGTCCATGTATTCATCGCCAAGACTAAAGAAGAAGCAGCATATCTATACAATGATCTGCAAAATATATTATCCAGTCAGCTTGAAGTAAGCTTTTTACCGGATTCATTCAAACAACCAGGAAAGTTTGAAGAGATCAGGCAAAATCAAGTTATTGAACGAACGGAATGTATTAATCAGCTTGCTAATCTCAATAACTCATCTTATTCGATCGTCACCTATCCCGAAGCATTATTTGAAAAAGTAGTGAATCCAAAAGCACTTAATAAAAGCAGGATCCTGATCGAAAAAGGCAATGAATTGGATCTGAATTTTGTAATGGATCTGCTAACAGAATATGGATTCCAACGAACGGATTTTGTAACACAACCCGGAGAGTTTTCAATACGAGGAGGTATAATAGACATTTTCTCATATGCTAATGATTACCCATATCGGGTAGAACTTTTTGATACAGAAGTTGAAAGCATTCGCATATTCGATCCTGAAACTCAATTGTCAGTGCGGCATCTTTCCAAAGTAAGTATACTCCCAAATATTCACACAGAGTTTGGCCAGGAAGAGAAAGTTTCTATCCTTGATATTTTACCTGAACAGGCTACTATTTGGTTAGCAGACCCTAATTATCTAGTTGATAGGTTACAGGATTGTTTTGAAAAGAGTCAGCTTGTAAAAGTATTTGATAAGGAAGATGATCAGCAGTCCTCCTTTGCAAAAATCTTCAGGGAAAAAGCATTTTTATTCCCACGGGATATCACGGCATCCTTATTAAATTATAACCTGGTGTTTTACCAGGAAAAGCCAATGCAGGAATTATCAGATCTGCATGTCGTTGCATTAAATACTATTCAGCAACCTAGTTTTAATAGAAATTTTGAGCTACTCATCCAGGATCTTAAATCCCGTCAAGCTCAGGGTTTTGATTGTTATGTATTTTCTGATAATCCGAAACAATTATCGAGACTGGAAGCCATATTTAGTGATATGAAAGCCGGCATCGCTTTTCACTCTATTCCAATTGCTATTCATAAAGGATTTATAGATCCCGCCAGTAAAATTTTATGTTATACTGATCATCAGATCTTCGAACGATTTCACCGATACCGGCTTAAAGAGGGATTTCAGAAAGATACCGCGCTGACTATGCGCATCCTCAAAGAATTATCGGCAGGCGATTATGTAACGCATATAGATCATGGCATTGGCCGGTTTTCAGGACTTGAAAAAATTGAAATTAACGGAAGAACACAGGAAGTAGTCCGGCTTGTCTTTAAGAATAATGATTTACTCTATGTCAGTATCCATTCGCTGCATAAAATAAGTAAGCATGTTGGAAAAGAAGGTACAGAGCCCGTATTAAATAAGATAGGCAGTGATACCTGGGCCAATCTTAAACGCAAGGCGAAACGCCAGGTAAAAGATATCGCTCAGGAACTCATAAAACTATATGCAGCCAGACGGGCTAGTAAGGGCCATGCATTTGCACCGGACAATTATCTCCAACATGAACTGGAAGCTTCATTCATTTATGAGGATACACCTGATCAGTTGAAGTCCACTATGGAAGTAAAATTTGATATGGAAAAGGAATATCCAATGGACAGGATGGTGTGTGGTGATGTAGGGTTTGGAAAAACTGAAGTAGCGATTCGTGCGGCCTTCAAAGCAATCCTCGATGGAAAACAGGTAGCGGTGATGGTGCCCACGACGATTTTAGCAGTGCAACATTATAAAACATTCAGCGAACGTCTAAAGGAATTTGATGTCAAAATCGATTATATAAACCGGTTTAGATCTACGAAAGAAAAAAACGAAATAATTGCGAAGACCAAAGAAGGCAAAGTAGAAATCCTCATTGGTACACATGCCTTAGTCAGTGATGATGTTCAGTTTAAAGATCTTGGTCTTTTAATTATAGATGAAGAACAAAAGTTTGGAGTGGCAGTGAAAGAAAAATTGCGCAAAAGAAAAGTAAATGTGGACACGCTGACCCTTACAGCTACCCCGATCCCCAGGACACTTCAGTTTTCACTATTATCTGCGCGGGATATGTCCGTTATGCGTACTCCCCCTGCCAATCGTCAACCGGTGCATACAGAAAGGATTACTTTTAATGAAGGCACTATCCGGGATGCTATACACTATGAAGTTCACCGGGGAGGTCAGGTATTTTTCGTACATAATCGAATCGCCTCCTTAACTGAACTCACCATGATGTTGAAAGAACAATGTCCTACCGTCGAATTTGTTATTGCTCATGGTCAGATGGAGCCTAAAAATCTCGAGCAGGCCTTGCTTGATTTTGTGGACCGCAAAGTGGATGTATTAGTGAGCACCAATATTATTGAGATGGGACTGGATATACCCAATGCCAATACTATGTTTATACATAATGCACATCAATTTGGCCTGAGTGATATCCATCAACTCAGGGGCCGTGTAGGCCGCTCCAATAAAAAAGCATTTTGTTATTTGATTGCTCCGCCGGTATCGACCCTGACTTCAGAAGCAAGACAACGATTAAAAACGATTGAAGAACTCTCCGACCTGGGTAGTGGTTTTTATGTCTCTATGCGGGATCTCGATATCCGCGGCGCAGGTAATATGTTAGGTGCAGAGCAAAGTGGTTTTATTTCTGATATTGGGTTCGACACGTATCAAAAAATATTGGATGAAGCTATCCAGGAGTTAAAAGAAGATGATTTTAAAGAAGTATTTAAAGATGAACTTGCTAAGAAAAAAGACTATGTGCGGGATTGTACGATTGATACCGATGTTGAATTACTGATACCCGATACATATATTCAAAATATCCAGGAAAGATTAAGCACCTATACTGAACTCGATGCATTGCAAGATGAAAATGCCATCATTCAATTCATGACTAAACTCAAAGACAGGTTTGGTTCCTTACCTAAACAAGTGATGGAACTGTTTGAAGGATTACGCATACGATGGATCGGCAAAAGACTCGGCATGGAACGACTCATGTATAAAAACAATAAGCTCAGATGTTATTTCCTTGGGAATGCAAAGTCCAGTTTCTATGAAACTCCTTTTTTTCAGACTATGCTTCAATTATTGACTACCCATGAATTTAAAAAAGACTGGCATCTCAAACAAAGTAATGAAAGCCTGATCTTAGGGACAGATCATGTAAAAAATCTGAAGGAAGTCAAAAAGATTTTGGAAAAATTATTGACTACCGTAGAAGAAAAAGTGAAGACGGGAACGAAATAATGCGATTTTAAGACAGGGGGTGTCTCAAAGACACCCTCTGTCTTTCGCGGAGTAAATCGCTAAAAAATTCCTAATTTTACATCCTATAAAATCACTAATTATGGAAAACAAATCTTTCAGTCCTTCTGAAATATCTCCCCTCAAATCTCTGGACGAATGGGAAGATGATGTATTGACAAGATATCCCGAACCTAATACAACGGCCAAGGCTAAGGATGAATTTCGTAATTATGATGATCCTAAACGGGAAACGGTAAAAGAATTTTATCGTCTCAATCACACTTATCAGACGTATGACTTTGTAAAGGGTAAACGCGAAGATTACCTCGCGTTCAATAAGCGAGAAATGCCTATTTGGGATGCGTTTGATTTTCTCAATTCACTGGTGGATGATTCCGATCCGGATATCGAATTGGATCAATGGCAACATTTATTGCAAACTTCAGAAGCAATCAGAGCAGATGGCCACCCTGATTGGTTCGTGTTGACTGGGCTATTGCATGATATGGGCAAAGTACTCTGTTTGTTTGGCGAGCCTCAATGGGCCGTAGTCGGAGATACTTTCCCGGTAGGCTGTAAACATTCTGATAAAATCGTTTACCCTGAATTTTTTGCTTTAAATCCTGATTCAACGAACTCTACATACAATACGATCCATGGAATTTATGAACCTCACTGCGGACTAAAAAATGTCACGATGTCCTGGGGTCATGATGAATATTTATATCAAATGGTCAAAGATCATATGCCAGAGTCAGCATTGTATATGATTCGGTATCATTCGTTTTATGCACAGCATCGTGAACATGCTTATAATCACCTGATGTCCGAGCATGATCACGAAATGTTTAAATGGGTAAAACTCTTCAATCCTTATGATTTGTATTCCAAAGCTCCGGTCCCTCCGGATACAAAGGCTTTGAGACCATATTATGAAGCATTGCTGAAAAAATACTTGCCTGAGACTTTAAAGTTTTAAATGTTCTAAGATTAT
>JBDTUE010000254.1:0-6061 GCA_040007895.1 Saprospiraceae bacterium
TCGTATTTGTAATGGAAATCGAGGATGCAAATTTTTCCACATCATGATCAGCTCCGATATAAGTAAAGGTCCACCGGTTCAATTTCAGCTCTTCGATCAATTTCTTGATATCATTTCCTGAATACTCCTTGGAAGCATTTTCCTCACCATCAGTCAGTATCGTTACCAGGACATTATAGTCTGTCTGCTTATCTAGGAGCTGCCTGAGCTTGGAAATGCTAAATCCCATGGCATCATACAAAGGGGTTGATGCATCTGGTTGGTAACGCTTAGAATCGATCTGCTCGAGCTTGCCGGCCGGGTCAATGAAGTGAAGTAGCTTATTTCCAAGGCCATTGAAAGTGACCAAGGAAATGAAGTGTTCCTGTTCCGGGAATTCCTTTTCAATCCCTTTTACTGTCTGTACGATTTCATTGAATCCCTGGATGATTGTTTTCTTGATGCTCTCCATGGATCCGCTTTCATCTAAAATAATAAGATTGTGTACCTGGTGTTTACTGGTCATGATAATAAAGGTTTAAAATGTTATATCTGAAAAAATCCCTTTTAAAAGGATTTGATATTGCTATTTATAGAAGAGCTTGATCCGGGGAGACTTGGTGGAAGGGGCATTTTAAACGCTCCCTGGTTCAAATTTACAACCCGGCAAAATGGACTCGTAAAAGGATACTACACAATTAAACCCTCAGAAGTTCCCAGGAATATGCATTATCACCCGAAATGGTGAGGGGCAAGCGGCATTTTTCTTTATTGAGGATCTCACTGGAAAAAAATTTTAATTCATCTGAGGCTGATAAACCCAAGCCCTTCACCAAATACCATTTTTCACCTAGACCCCATCATTCCCAAATTACTACGGTTATTCTATTGATACTGCAGGCTCAAGTTTTCTAACAGATTTTCTTGATCTACCATGTTCCTCTGCATATTTCGGCATACCAAGATTTCATTTTGATCTAATATATCAAAATTCCAAATTTTCATTCTCGATTTTGCACTCATAGTTTTATGCATGACTCTTACCAGGATTACCAACGCATCGTAGCACGACATTGAGTATATCCAGGAAGCCCCTACTTGCAAGGTATACAATCTGTAATCTTCCAGCTCGCTATCATCGTATAACGTTACCCTAAAGCATTCGATTGGATATCCTTCTTCAGCACATCCGGCTATGAGTTTTTTCAGATCGTTATTTAATTCTGTCGTATCCATTCTATCAGCCCTCCCGGGTTTTTTACCGAATCAATTAATATTTGTACATCTATACCTACACAGTAACCACAAGGTTTATACCTGCAGTCTTCAGACCATGATTCAAATAGCAAAGATATAGCTAATCTAATCATAGTATTGGTTTCCATTTCCGATGCAAGCTTCCTCTGAAGTCCACAATATTTTATCAAAGTTTTTAGCGTATGTATCATAAAGGGTCTTCTAAGATCTGACAGACCATCAGATCTTTCCCCGTTTCTAATCTCTTTGAATAAGTCAGGAATGTCGAGTAGCCTACAAAGTTTGTTTTTAAGCATCAACTCCACAGCATATCCTAATAAATAAAATGCTCCGTCACTTCTGCCGGCCTTTACAAGGATGTCCGCTTCTTCTATCCGAGACATTGCAATGTCTTCAATTTCTTGTGGAGTGTTCATTTGATCTACAAATTTAGGATGATATATTTATTATGGTTCAAATATTCTATCGTTTATTCAACTGCTTTCATATTTCTTTATGAAAACTAAAATGTTGAATTCAAAGGTGATCAGATTTTTCATCCAATGGTTACAGTAAAAGAGAATAAATATTTCACAGGAGTTTTTAAAGAGACATTTTATTAATTCGGTTTTCAAATGTTTATTCTTTCCTTTATGTTTCAGAAAATTCTGAACCAAATGAAACTTTGGTCAAGAAAACATATCACCCTTTTTTGTTGAAGTTTTCCAAATTTTAGTTTGTTAAATATTTGGAATTAGATATAATTGTATGTTAATTTCACATTGTTATTTATATCGAATCGCAACACCTGAATTTATTAACTGGACTTAATGGAAACAAAAAAAAATTAATTATTAACTCCTAATCCTTCTCTCACACACTTCTAAGATTTGATCATTCTCCAGGGATGAAACCCATAGATTTCCCTCAACACTAATTTCTGATTACCCAATACTAGTTAGTACTTTATTACATGACTACAGCAGCATGACAAAGAGAATGCGATTCGATGTCTTGCTGTAATAGACCTCTTTGGTATCAAAAGGGAAAACTATTTCATTTCTATTTATTATTAAAAAATTAAATTTTCAATACAATGAAAACAATAATTAAATCAATTAAATCACTAGCTATTGGAATCTCAGTATTTACGATCCTCATTTTTAGTATGGGGTTCAAAAAATTCTTTACCAATTATCAGTGTTACGTTGAAGATGATTTTCGGGCAGCGGCTTTTACGGTGAATAATCACGTAATGGATGTATCTTCACAAATCTCAGGTGGTGGATATAGCATGCCGGTTACTCTAACCAGTACTTCTTGTGGTGTTCATGATGGTTTTTTAACAAATTTAGATCCCGTCGCAACCAATGCAACAAATGATGTCCAAGTAACACCATCTTCTGCAAATGACTATGCGGATTATACGGAAGGTGTTACTACTATTGATAATGTCTTGATAGGGAATCATTGTAATGGTACTGCCCCTTTTACTACGGGATATCAATTTCTTTCAGCAGATGGAGAGGGCGATGAAGATGCAGATACATTTGATACTCATTATATTAGAGATATGATACTTGGTGTTATCACAGTTTTTCCAGATCGAGATAGCTGGGATTGGCTCAAACCTTCAGATGTGTCTGGTGATCCATCAGGCTTTTTAAGCAATCCATGGCAATATAGGGTAAAATCTAAATATAGCGGAACAGTTACATTTTCCGGATTAACAAGAAATCAAATTGCAAGTGGTAGTTCTACAAATTTACGTACCACAAAGATAGGAGATGTAGGAGCTCCAGGTGGCGCTAGTCATAATAGCTGGGTTTGCAATGCTGGTCTAAGTTATTTCAACCCCCAAGTGCCATTGGAAACCAGGACTGCTGTTACTTCAAATAAAATAATCCCTGCATCTCTTGGATCAGAAGTTATAGTCAGTGTCAGAATAGATGCATCTGAATCTATAAGGTCTATAGAACTTCCAATACATTTTGATCATCAACTATACGAAGTTTTGTCGGTTTCATTTGAAAATGGTTTTTTACCATATTGGCACTTCAATTTAAATAATGATAGGCTTACAATGATGATGTATAATCTGACCAACAAATTATTGGATGTTCAGAATGGAAATATTGCTTTTATTCATTTAAAATCTAAGAGAGAAGTAAAGGATGTGTTGCAGACTATTTACTTCAGTAAGGATCGACAAGTTGAAATTTCTAATGAGGCTTTAAATCTTGCAAATGCAAAAGTTCAACTGACAATAGAAAATGTTATTAGTAATGGGTTAGAGGCTAGAATACTTTCTTCTCCTAATGGCCCAACGGTGGAGGTCAACCTTCCCAGACAATCCACTGTAGATATGCAAATATTGAATGTCAATGGGCAAATATTAGCTACTCAAAAGTTAAATTTGTTAAAGGGGCTAAATAAAGTAAAAATTCCTTCTGATAAATTAGTAGGTATTAATATACTTGTGTTGTCAACCGGTAATGAGAGGACATCATTGAAATTTTATTAATTAAATTTAACTTATTAAAAATGGAGGGAGAGGTCTAAATTCTCTCTCCATTTTTTCAACATGAGCTAATGGTGAAGAGTTTTAAATTCAAATTACAATTTAAATGTTGCTTCTTATTATTTAATTTATTCACTGTTACGCTGCTTTCCCAAAAAATTACATTATTTAATAATTCTTCTTCCAATTTGGAATTATTAACAAGCGGAGGAGATCTATGCAATTATCAATCTATAAAATGCAGTTTATTGACCGAAGGAATTCCTACCTTCTTCTATTTACCTGATGGGTCACTGATCAAGTTGGATATTAAAACTGAAAGAGTAAATAATGTGAGTGTTACGAGTATTTACTTTTATGAAGTAGATTTTCAAAATTGTGGATTAAAACTTTTGAGAAAATTAAATCTCGAAGACTACATGGATTATGACCCTGGATTTCAATTTGGAGTTTCAGATTATCTCGGTAGGATTTATTTTATTTTAAAAGAAAAAATCAACTCGGAGGATTATTACATCTGTAGAATTGATAATCTCTTCGATACAAATATCAAATTTCTCTTTAAGTATAATCGCAGTGGAATGAATCCTAAAACCTTCAATGATATAACTTTTGTTAAGGACAAAGTTTATCTTTTGGACGTCACTAATGACATGATTATTATTTGCGATACCAGCTTTAATCAAATTGGATTTATAGAAAATGATAAATATCATGTCAGAAGTTTTATGGCCGTATCCAATGATTGTGATTCTACTACGACTTACGCATTTCACTGCTCTTCTTCATTAGATGAGTTTCAGAATAGAGGTGGATTTTGTAGTGATACCATGTTTATCTCCAGGTATGACTTTAAAACCAATTCGTTTACGCCAGTATGTTTCAGAAAAATGTCAAATAAAAGTTGGGGAGCCTGGTCTACATCGACACTTGAATTTCTAGCAGGGGATCCTGAATGTGATTTACTCTTAGATCTGGACCGGGATAATAGTAGTGGCCTTTATCCTTATGATTACCGCCTCAATAAAACACTTTGTACAGAAAGTTCAGCAATGATATCAGATTCAGACCTCTACTTACATACTTCCATACCGCTCGACAGTGTGATTCTTGTTATACACGGGATCCAGGATCCCGGCCTTGAAGTCCTGTCTTACAATAATCAAGTACCTGGACTCTCCCTAAGAAAAGTAAATGATAGCACGTACATCCTTAAAGGCCCACGAAATACGCCTGACAGCTTGTATCGGGCTGCTCTTCTTGCAATACGATATGAACATCTCACCGGCAATCGTACATCTGGAACCCGTAGGATTGAATTACAAGGATTTAGTGTCGTTAAAGCAGGAGTAAAGGTTTCAGCTTTCATTACTCTTGGATCCATCCCGAATAGTGGCATAGATACAACTATCACCATTTGCAGTCCCAAAAAAATTACCGGACTCAGCAAGGTGATACATGGTGCAACTGGTGGAAAATGGATCCCGGGATTAACCGGAGGTGATGACTATGATAGCGCATTGGATCTGGCCAATGAATATACCTATATCACCGGTGACAGCATTTGCGGCCTGGACACAGCATTAGTCACCTTTAAACGGGGTATCGGATCAGTGCCAATAAATCAATCAATAGATACTATCCTCTGTAAAGGAAACTCATTTGTTTTCGGAGGGACCACTTATAAGGATACAGGAAAGTTTGTCTCGATTGTAAGATCTGTCCAAGGGTGTGATAGTATCATTTATAATTTACAGATTAAAAGCTCCAACATTCTACCCATTGATTCTCGACAGGATAAAGCCTTATGTGCAGGAGATACTATTACGCTCTCAGTCGATGCAGTATATCAACAAATATCATGGACCAGGGGAGCGACCTCATTGGGCACGCAACCTATTATCCGGACCTCTTCGGCCGGAGAGTATATCGTATCAGGAACAGATAAAAATCAATGTAAAAGCACGGATACAATATTGGTCAGCTTATTTACCAAACCTGGAATCAATGTTGAAGATATGCTCGGACTCGAATTTATCAATGATCGGCCAATCTCAATTAATTATTCCGGTAATCCGGTAAAATATACCTGGACTCCACCGGCAGGCTTAAGCTGTGCAAATTGCGCCGTACCAAATTTAGTAGACGACCAGGACCGGAAGTATAAGATAGAAGTAAACAATGCTCAAAACTGTAAAGCAAACGATAGTCTACTCGTTACTTATCTTCGGGCCAATTATTTTATGCCCAATGCTATCAAGCTTCAAACTCAGAATATAGGTAACAATAATAAGTTCTTCATTCAAGGAAATGTTGCAGGCTCTT
>JBDTUE010000255.1:0-6054 GCA_040007895.1 Saprospiraceae bacterium
ACAATCCATTTGGTATTAAAACATTTTTACTTACAACGAATTATAATTATGAAGGGTTATTAAAAATTATAAGTAAGGATAAAACTAAAAGCAGGCTTGAATTAGGAAGTGATGAAAAAGGAACAGGCTTTTTAAAACTGTTTAATCCACAGGGATTAAAAACAGCTGAGTTAATTAACGATAGTACTAACCTTGGTGGTAAATTGAGTGTTTTCAATAAAGACTCCAAAGTAGCTGCAAATCTTGCAACCGGATTAAATGGTTCGGGTTTACTTCAATTATCCAATAATAAGAACAATGTTGTAGAATCAGGTGGAGATAGCCTCGGTAATGGTTATTTAAACTTATTTAATACGAAAGGATTGAATACGTTCTTTTTTGGACACAATCAATTTAATGACGGTACTATTTCGATAAAAAATAATTTAGGTAATCTGGGTGTCTTATTGGACGCTTTAAAAGATGGTGGCAGTGTAGCCGTTACAGATGGTAAACCGGGTACTAATCACCGGGTTTTGATGAGCAATGGTTTATTTGGTGGCCGGACTGCGATTTTCAATAATAGCAACCTGCTAACTCATGAATCCACGGTCCAAAGCATCGGAGAAGGCATCAGCCGCATCGTCAATCCAAACGATATTACCATGAGCAGGGTGGAGCTGGGAGGTACTGCTTTGAAAGATGGATTTATTTCCACATTTGATAATAAAAACAAACGCAATATAGACCTGCGGGCTAATTCCGAAGGTGCAGGTATCATCACTACCTACAAAAATGATAAAATACAAACTACCTTAAACGCCACTACTACAGGTGGTGATATCGAAGTCTTTAATGCTGCCGGTCTCAATACTTCTGTCATTGGTCACCTGGATGATGGACGAGGTAAAATAGAAGTAGGTCACTCCAATGGTATCAAAGTAGCACGCATGACATCCAATACGGATGGCTCAGGATATATAGGGGTTGATAATATAGATAAAAATGAGGTAGTGCGCATCACAGCGAATACGGGCAAAGGCGGTGGGATAGGTATCAAAAACGCCGTTGTAAAGGATATTATAACGTTAACTCAAAATCAGAACAATGGAATAATACTGGTAAATAATGCGAGTGGTAATAATACTTCTGCATTGACTCATTTTGATGATGGAAGAGGTAAAATAGAAGTAGGTTCGGCAGACGGCACAAAAGTAGCGCGCATGACTGCTAATACGGATGGATCCGGATTCATCAGTGTAGATAATGTAGATAAACTGGATGTGGTACGCATCACAGCTAATACGGGTAAAGGAGGTGGAATAGGTATTCGCAATAATTTGGGCAAGGATATCATCAATCTTACTCAAGACAATTCTTCCGGTGCGATAGTGGTGAATAATACAGCAGGTGGATTACTGGCAACCATAACGCACAATACTGCGATTGGAGGATTTATAGGTACTAAAGATCAAAATGGCAAAGATGCTGTTTGGATTAATACAAGTCCTCAGGGAGGAGGCTCAATAAACACCTTTAATGCACTTGGCAACATGGCTACGGTATTAAATGCAGATGCCTCCAATAATGGAAAAATTTCTGTCCATGGATCTGCAGGCAATGAGCTTGCACAAATGGCTGGTGCTTCCGATGGTTCCGGCTTAGTTAATATATTCAATAGCACAGGTATTAATCTAGCCGGATTAAAAAGCAATAGTACTTCCGGTGGAGGTAATTTATTTGCTAAAAACGCAACGGGCAAAGAAGTAGCCCGAATGACAACGATAGCCAATGGTAATGGTGTAGTATCGATCGACAATGCTGCGGGAATAAACTTAGCAGGTTTGACTTCCGGATCTGCAGGATCAGGTTATGTCTACGCACAAAACGCTACTGGAAAAGAACTTGCCAGAATGACTACGACAGCGGATGGAACTACAGGTAGAATAAGTATCGATAATAATACAGGAGTTAACATAGCTGGCCTGAACAGTTCCACTTTAGGCGGTGGATATGTCTGGGCTAGTACTGCCGCTGGTAAGGATGTGGTCCGAATGACTACATTGACAGGCGGTGGAGGTTATGTGAGCACAGATAATCCATCTGCTAAGACAGTTAACTATTTAGCATTAAATACCAATAATAGTGGATATATCGGGATTGCTAATGCTGCTGGTTTTGATCGTGCAAGACTCACCGGTACCACATCAGGAGCTGGATTTATGAGTATTAGCAACGCTAATGGAGGAGATGCTGTAGCTTTTACCACTTCTGTATCCAACAATGGAGTAGTTCAAACATATAATTCTACTGGCGCGACCATTACCGGATTAGAATCTAATGCTTCAGGACATGGTGTTATTTATGCCAGCAATAGTGCAGGTAGTGCAAGAGCTGTATTGGCTAGTGGTACAAATGGCGGAGAAGTAGCATTGCGTGATAATAATGGGACCCAACGTTCATATTTAAATGGAAGTGGTTACCTTGAAATTGATGATGTAGATGGTGCGGCACTATTTACCTGGTTTTCAGGCAGCGGTGTAGGTTTTATAAGTACAGACAAACTGCAACATCCCCGTGCAGAATTTAAGCCCGGGCACATCAATGTCAATGGGACCAATGGTGGTGAAAATGCTTTCATGGCTTCAGTGGCTGGTAGCCCACATCTCGGATATATCGGAGTATGCAATTCCAATATAGTAGGTGCCCCGGTAAAAGCGGGTATGTATACCAATGCAAATAATCAAGGTATAATTTTTGGCGATCAAAAGAACTTTAGAATAAACTATCCCGGAAAACCTGATAAAGAGATCTGGTATGGAAGCGTAGAAGGACCTGAATTGGCAGCGTATGTACGTGGAACAGGTAAGCTAGTCAATGGTAGAGCCATAATAGAATTTCCAGATCATTATCAACAATTAGCAAATACAACTACTATGACTGTGATAGTGACTCCACTAAGTGGTAAATCTAAGGGATTGGCAGTGGTGAAAAAATCAATCACAGGGTTTGATGTGGAGGAATTGATGGAGGGTAGTGGCTCGTATGAATTTGATTGGGAAGCAAAATGTGTTCGTAAAGGACACGAAGATTTTGAGGTTGTACGAAATAAAGCAGAAGTAGAGAAATTTTTGAACGGCTCTTCTAATCCGACTGTACAATTACAAACAAGAAGCAGTAATGAGATCACGATCGATCCTGCAGTCAAAGAAAAAATTGTCCGTCAACAATAGAGCAATGGTTAAATTTTTTATTCCTATGAAAGTTTTTACAAAACTAAGAAAGATAAAATGGGCGATGCTGCTTCTAACCACATTTTCATTATCTGGTCAAACCCAATTGAGTAAAGTAGTCATCAGCAACGGCGGTCAATCCACATCAAACAATATTTACAGCTTAAATCTTACCATCGGACAATCCTTTGCTGCAAAGGCACAAAGTTTAAGTAGTGAAGCATGTATTGGCTTTTGGTATAAAGTGAATGGTACTACTTCGTTTCCGTTCGTACTGGAAAAATATAAAGTGGAGGAGAAAGTAGTTTTAAATAAACCTGGCAAAGGAGCAAATTTAAAAATATACCCCAATCCATTTTTTGATAAAGCCCAGATAGAATTTGAACTCGCGGAATCGGGAATCACGCGGCTTAGTATAGTGGATGTGCAAGGCAGAGAAATTGATTTATTAGCCAATGAATATATGACGAGTGGCCGATACAAATTTACCTATCAATCCCATGCCAGTATGAGCGGCGTATATACGCTGATGTTAATTACAGGTAAAGAAAGACTGCATAAAGGTTGTATCCTATTGCAATAAGTAATATTCAAAAAAATTGTTCTTTAGACAATTTTTTAGGAAAAAATATTGTCATAAAAAATCCTTGCTTCTTTTACGATTCAAACGATCAACCGTTAGATCCTTGTCTATTTGGTTATATTTTTTACCTCTTGAAAATTTGAACGGTGGAATTCCGAAAATCATCCTAAGTTTTGTATTGAACCATTCGCCATCTAAAAATACCCTCTGAAGGGGATTGTACGGATTTAGCGCATATTCTAATATTGTATTTTCTACTACGAAAAACTAAATGAAATTTGAATATGAAAAATCACCTTATTAAACTTGTAATTTTTGTTTTTTTATTTAATGTAAGTTCGGCTCAAAACCTTAATGCCTTACTCGACGCTTATCGGGGTGATAATGCACGTGGATATTTAAATCCTTTAATTGATTTACTAGGGGCCAATCTGAATACCGGCCGTTCAGAGTGGGCAAAATTGGACAGTGGATTTCATATTCGAGTTTCTGCTATAGGTAGTGCATCTCAGGCTTCGAGTGATTTAAAAGTATTCACGGCGATTACAGATCCATCATTTACTCCGAGTTCGTCCCGCTCGGTTCCAACCATTGTAGGTAAAAATGAAATAATTACAGTGCAGGGAGTTAATGAGACTGGTTATTCTTTCCAGGCAGGTTATAATCTAAAACATCTATTGCTTGCAGCCCCGCAAATTTCAGCAGGTAGTTTTTTGAATACAGAATTGACAGCACGATACTTTGCTTATGATTTTGAAGAGGATTTTGGAAAACTGCAGTTTTATGGGATTGGCATGAGACACACCCTGGATAATTACATTAAAGGATTGCCGTTTAGTCTAAATATTGGATATATGTATCAAAGCCTGGATGCAGGAGATGAAATTTCTATTCAAAGTCATTTACCCTCATTGTGGCTGGGTAAAGCAGGAAAAAACTTTTCGGGTCAGGTGATGTTGGGCTATCAAATTTCCAATGCAACAATCAACTATACGTATAAAGAAGGAAATACTACGGAAAACGTTTTATTAAACCTGAAAAATAAATCACCTTTTATGGCTGAAGTTTCAGCCGGAGTAAAACTTGGTTTTCTCATTATACATGCTGCGGTAAGTTATTCCGGACCACTGACCGGAGCTGGTGGAATTACCTTTAAATTTTAAAATTTTATTACATGAAACTTTTTTTTAAATCCTTTCTTATCCTGCTTGGTGTTTTACAGATTCAAGGCTGTTGCTCTGAACTTGATGAAACCTTTTGTCTGAATCAGGTTTTTACAGAAACAATAAACGTTCCCATGAGTTTTACCTACCAGGTGAATTCAAGTAAACCATTTATTGAGGCGAAGAAAATTACTGCGGCTGATGTAAAAAATGCTTTAAAAGTTGGTGGAACCGATTTTAAACTTAAAAGTGTAGAACTTATTTCAGGTGCCATCAAATTCAGTAAAGACCCAACCAACGCATGTAGGACACTAAACGTCAACCTCGGTGTTGTAGCATCTTCTGATGGTTTTGAATATGCATTATTAAGGGAGAATCAGGTCTTACCTTTATTTGATATCCCCCCCATCCCATATATAACAGAAGGAATAAAATTAAATGATTATTTAAACGGAAAAGGTGTATTGGAGTTGAAGAAAATTTTAAAAAATTATGCAACCATCATCAATGACGGAACCATCTCCTTTATTTTGAGAGGAGAGGGTTTGCCTTCCGCATCCCTGGTCAAATTTAATTTATTCTTTGATCTTAAATTATCTGTAACCTATGAAGTGTGCCGGTACGCCCCAATGGGTAAAGGAGACAGAGTATGTGAAGAATAAAGCGAGTACATTTTAACAGTAAATCAAAAAATCCAACTAAAATAAACGAATCATTTTCATGATTACAACTGAATAATCTTCCTGTTGAACTCCACTTCATTGATTTTTAATTGAGAGATATAGTTGCCTAAAGGGACCGCAAGTAAATATGTCATTTATCGATATCCCCATACCGCTACTCTTGACTTCCCTTTTCTAAACCCTATCGTTTCGTACCAAAAGCTAATTTTATTTAAATGTCTTACTCCGCCATCCAGGTCGATGACCCGACTTTGATCACCCTGCCTGAACTTGGATCGCATGGCAACGTCTTGTACGCCACCATTATCAAAATGAATCTTCATATCCATTAAATGTAATGGACCATCGGTGATCCTCAGTTGGATTTGACGATAGTCATCTTTAATGTTACCGAGGAACAATTCGTCATGGTC
>JBDTUE010000256.1:0-6053 GCA_040007895.1 Saprospiraceae bacterium
GGATTGTTCCAATACCGGGAACTACAAAATTGAATCGGTTGGAAGAAAATATTGGTTCTGTTTCTGTTGAATTAACAACAAGTGATTTGCAGGAAATTGAGGAAGCTGCTTCAAAGATTAGTATACAGGGTGCACGATATTCGGAAGCCGCAGAAAAGATGACCGGGTTATAATACCTATTTGTTCAGATACAAGACGCCACCTTCAATCCTAAATATAAAGCCATTCCTGACTATTTGAACCTTATTTTAAGGAAGACTTAATACCATGTTTTCGAGAATAAAAAATATCAATAACAGAAGAATTTACTTCCTAATTCTCAAATGCTATAAGCCTGAGTAATAGTCATACCCCTGTTCAGCCCAATAATCCGGAGGACGTTCCTCACTGAACGTAATAGAACCAATACGCTTTAAATTTTTGATCCCATATTTTACAGGTATGATCAACCTGAGAGGCTGCCCATGCTTTAACTGCAATAGCTGCCCATTCATTTCGTAGGCCAACATGGTTTGTGGGTGTAAAGCACTGGGCATATCGATACCCACGTAGTAGGCTTCATCCGGTGTGGCAAGACCCACATATTGAAGTTTAGATTCTTCTTCCAAATTAAAATGTTCTATAAAATCACTGAACTTTAAGCCACCCCAATAGGATATCTGATCCCAGCCTTCGACACACTTAAAATCGTATACAATTTCAGTTTTGGGCAGATCCATGATATCTTCCAATGATATCTTTAATTTGCTTCCATCCTTCTTTGTCACAGTCAAAGCCCAGTTTTTAGAATCGAATCCCTCATCGTCAATTCCTATTTCACTGTTGATCCTGACATTTGGATCTGCCTTTGATTTAGGATAGGTTTTTACAAGGTGATCATTGCTGAACGTCTTTCTTAATAATAATTCATTTTGATTAAGTGCTTGTCGCAATGGCTTTCTTGCACTACCCGTAATCCCGGCCGCTTCTTCAGGCGATTTATATAACCATCTCCATCTATTCCATATCAATGCTGTGAATCCTGCAGCACCTGCCAATGAAAGAATATTTCTCCGGTTAAGTTGCTTTTGTGTAACCAGTTTTTCGGGCGGTTCAGTATTAAGCGATTTTTTCATCTTCCAGGGATTTAATTATATCAGTTGGTTTTTCTCTTATGGTCTCATAGCCTGCGATTACTGACCAGAAATTTTTCCATCCAGCCAATATCACCTGTACAATATGTATTACAAAGAATAGTACATAGCCTATCGTTAAAATAAAATGTTCGATCCGCGCCAGGTGATATCCTCCACACAACCAGGTGATCCAATTAAACTGCACCGGTTTGTAAATGGCGATGCCGGTGACTAATGAACCCAATCCCATAATGATGATAGCAGTATAAGCTATGCGTTGGGCTGCATTGTATTTTTTTTGGGGTGGCAACATTTTCCTGATATGAAGATCGTGTAACAAAACCTGCCAGGCTTCTTTAAATGAATTCCTGTTTGGAAGTAATTGCCTCCATTCACCAGAGATGGCAGTATACAATACATAGATTAGACCATTAATGGCAAAAAACCACATGAAGAGAAAATGGAAAGCCATCCCTTCTGCAAGCCTTTGCGGAATATTAAAGAATTCATTAAAAGGACCAGGAAAAAAACGGAAAATAGTGTATCCAAAAAAATTAATTTCATACACATCGTTGGCCCAATAGATCAACATTCCTGACCAAATCATCACTGTAAGAATGGGGAAGTTTATCCAATGCATCCATCGCATTGCCAATGAATGTTTTTCTTTGATCTTTATTACTTTTTCATTCTTCATAAAATCGCAATAGCTTATTTAATTTCCGTCATCACTCCACCTACGATCTTCATATCATTGTGTCGTTGGATATAAGCAATGATGGCCCTGTTATTTATAGCAGGCAATGGAATGGGTTTCAATTCAACTTCACCAGATGCCTTTGCAGGAATGGATATAAACTGGCGAACAATATTTTCACCCGTTAAAACCTCTCCTGCATTCTCTCCTCGTTGTATAGATGTGGTTTCTTTTAAAGCTATCAATGCAATATTAACTATGCAATCGGCATAATCCCCTTCCAGGGTAAATTTTACTTTCGGCGAATTGTTTTGCACTTCAGCACTAATCGATTTAAACTGCGCATCCGGGTTATCTTTCAAAAAGTTTCCAATAGAAGCTTTTAATTGCGTTTCATTGGAACCAACAAATTCCTTTGCTCCATTTACAATGACCTGTGGAGTATAAACTGAATTAAGGTTGAATGTGCTTGCGTAATTGTTTTGCCTTTCGGAATATTCTTTTTCACTGAACGGGTCTTTCCATCCAAGGCGGTTCCAGTAATCCACATGAAAAGAAAGGGCGATCACTGCCTGATCATTCTTTCTTGCGTTTGCCAGCGTTTTCGAAAGAAGTCTGTCAGCAGCAGGGCAACTTGAACAACCCTGCGAAGTAAACAGTTCAATAACGGCTACCGGCGTGAACGATGAATTATTCTTAGAATCTGTGAAGCCCATTATAGAGCTTACAATAAGTGAAAGCAAAATGATTTTTTTCATAGTCCGTTATTCTTATAATTTGCCTTGAACTTGCTCTTAAATTTCAAAAAATCAGGAATGGAAACATTATGAACGTAACCCGATGAAGGATTATAGTGAATGTATTCCTGGTGATATGCTTCAGCGGAATAAAACTTTTTAAAAGGAATGACCTCTGTCACTATTTTAGAATCATATGCTTTCAGGGCTGTCAGCCTTTCTATTTCTGAATCAATTATTTTCTTTTCGACATCATTGCGATAAAATGCAATTGATCTATATTCCGTGCCCTCATCATTTCCCTGGCGGTTTAATGTAGTGGGGTCCTGGCTTGCAAAAAAAGCTTTCACCAATGTTTCATAGGAAATCACGGAGGGATCATAATACACCTGCACTGTTTCTGCATGGCCTGTACTTCCACTGGCTACCTTTTCATAATCTGGGTTTGGGTCTGTTCCTCCGGCATACCCCGATACTGCATCTCTTACACCCATCAAACTTTGAAACACTATTTCTGCATGCCAGAAGCAACCCTCAGCAAAAGTGGCTATTGCTTCATTAGGCAAGGGTGTTTTACTCCCTAGTGGAAAATTCAGTTTGTTCGTCTGAGAACTGGAACAAGAAACAAATATCAGGATCGAAATAATTACTGGAAAAATTTTCATATTAATTAGCTTTTAATGGTGGGGTACCTCCTTCGGGTACAAAAATTAAGGCTGCAGAGTTCATACAATATCTTTTACCGGTAGGCTTAGGTCCATCATCAAATACGTGCCCAAGGTGAGAACCACTCTTGCTATCAACTACTTCTACCCGGCTCATTCCATCACTCTTATCTTCAATGAGACGGACAGCATCTTCATTGATGGGTGCGTAAAAACTAGGCCATCCGGTGCCAGAGTTAAATTTCGCCGTTGAACTGAATACCGGTTGTAGTGAAGCAGCTGAATAATAAGTTCCTTTTTTATAAAAGTGGTCATATTCACCAGTGAAAGGCCTTTCTGTACCTTGTTGTCGAAGGATATAGTATTGATCTGCTGTCAGCCTGCTTTTCCATTCTGCTTGTGTAAACTGCATTGGATAAGCTGATTGCATAGAGGAAGCTTTTTGATCACTTCCCTTTTTGGGGCCAGGTTGTGCATTCGTATTGCGTGGAGTAAACAATACCACGAATAGAATTAATAATAATTGATTTTTTTTCATTTTTAATACTTTTTGATTACTGCAAAACTATCTTTTAAGTATCACGAAAGCATCACGAAAAGATGACATTTGTTATTTTTGGTATATCGGCAAACGAAATACAAAGGTACTTCCTGAATTAATTTCTGATATCAATTGAAGTGAAGAATGGTGGAGGTCAAGTATGTTCCTGATAATAGCCAAACCCAAGCCAGTACTATTCTTTAAGTCTGTGAAATTTTTAGCTTTGTAATATCTACCAAAAATCTGTTCTCTTTCGGCTTCTGGAATACCAATTCCGGTATCTGCCACTTTGACTTCTACCTCCTGGTCATGGATGTTTGTTGTAATAGTGATCTTTCCGCCACCCGGAGTAAACTTCATAGCATTGTCAATCAGGTTCTGCATCACCCTTTCTATCAAGGCAACATCGGCGAATACTGGTGGCAAGTCTTTAGACAATAAAGTAGTGATGGAAATATTTTTTTCTTTTGCGATCAACTGATAGTTACTAATGATATCATTTACCAATTCACTTATAAAAAATGGCTCTTTGACCGGCTTTACCTGTTTGGCTTCCAGTTTAGATAATTCAAAAAGCTCGGCTACTAGTTTTTGCAGCTTCCCGGTACTTTCTGAAATAATATCAAGGTATTTTTTTCTTTCTTCTTCAGACAGTACAGCGGACTTCATCTGTAGCGTCTCAATATAACCCTGTATAATCGCAATCGGGGTGCGCAAGTCGTGCGATACATTCGCTATCAATTCCCGTCGCAGAACTTCCACCTCTTTCAACTTTTCAATATTCTCTGACAAGATATCCGCCATTTCATTAAAAATATCGCCTACTTGTTTTACATCTCCTACTGACTGCACTTTTACACGTGCTGATATATCGCCTTCTTTAAATTGCTGCATGACAGCGAGTATCTTCGAAAAATTTCTTGTAATCAAACCAATAATTATCAATCCAACCAATAATGCTACCACCAGGGTAATGATGATTCCCTGAAGACCCACTTTTAATAAATAGTTTTTTGTAAGGCTCCTTGAAATCGTATCATATTCTTCACTTGCGAGCACAGCATATATAAAACCACTTTCTAGTCCATTACTTATTACCCTTGCCGCGGAGAATATTTTTTTAAGGCCTGGATGATGTGGATCATCTCCAGTAATGTACTTACTTCCTTTTGTATCGATAAATTGCCGGACAGGTTCAAGATCGATTTTATCAAGCAGCACTTTATTTTGGGGAGCGTAGTAGGATAATATTTTTCCACTATTATCGAGCAGGTATATTTCAAGGCTGGGATTAACAGACATCAACTGATCGAACATTTTCTCCATTGCCGTATCATTCACTTTACCATCCGTAAAAGGGGTTGAATGTGCAGCAATGTCTGCAGCGGTGTTCTTATTCAATTTTTGATTAATCTCCTCAAAATAAAGCCCTGAATAATGTACCGTAATGTAAATAAATGATAACCCTGTAAATACAAGCAGGAAGAAAAAGATCGCTGATATACGCCAGAATAAATTATTAAACGGGTTCTTTTTCATCTATTGAAAATTCTTCGGTGAAACGGTAACCAATTCCCCAGGTAGTTAAAATATAAACGGGCTTGTTAAGGTCTTTCTCAAGCTTGGCCCTTAGCCTATTGATATGAGAATTCACAGTATGTTCGTATCCTCCAAATTCGTATCCCCAAATAAGGTTCAACAAGTTTTGCCTCGAATAGCTTTTTCCCGGGTTGCTGATGAAAAGGTAAAGCAAGTCAAATTCCTTTGGTGTCAATTCAATCTTATTGTTCCTGACCGTTACTTTTCTTTTTTCCGGATCTATTAAAATATCGCCAAAAATGATCTGCTCTGCTGATGCATTGCCGGGTTCTTTATTTATTTCTGCTCTCCGCAACATTGCCTTTACCCTTGCAATGAATTCCCGGATGCTGAAAGGTTTAGTAAGATAATCGTCAGCACCAGTTTCAAGGCCGAGGATTTTATCTATCTCTTCTGATCTTGCTGTAAGCATAATCACCGGTGTTGCTATTTTTTTTGCTCGTAGTATCTTGCATATTTCCAGACCATCCGTATCCGGCAACGTGACATCAAGGATGATAAGATCAAAAACCTGTTTCAATGCATACTTCAACCCCGCTTCTCCAGTGGATGCAGTCGTAGTAACGCAGTGTATATCTTTCAGGTGAATGCTGACCAGTTCAATAATATTAGGATCATCCTCAATAATCAATACGTTTTTCATCCTGCTCAATTTTTTGTACAATCGGGGGTTTGTCAAAGTAATTTTACAATATAAAT
>JBDTUE010000257.1:0-6016 GCA_040007895.1 Saprospiraceae bacterium
CACAATCAATATTATGTGCTATCGGGAGCCCATGCTACTATTGCTAATCAGTGTGCTACCTGCCATAAGGGGGTTTATAATGGTACTACACCCAAGACCTGTGTTGGTTGCCATTTGACCGATTATAATACAACTACAAATCCAAATCATAAAACAGCGAATTTCCCAACTGCCTGTGAGTCGTGTCATAGTCAAACTGCATGGTCTCCATCAACTTTTAATCACGATGCCCAATATTTTAGGATTTATAGCGGTAAGCATAAACAAGCCTGGTCACAATGTTCAGAGTGTCATACTAACGCAAGCAATTTTGCCGTTTTTAGCTGTACAAATTGCCATGAACACAACAATAAAACTAGCGTCGATAAAGACCACAAAGGAGTAAGCGGTTATACATATACTCCAGTCTCTTGTTATAGCTGTCACAAAAAAGTGTAAACATTGGTAAAAATTCATTTTGTCATACTTTTTCTTTTATTAGGCATCCTGAGCTTGAACGCACAGTCATTTACTAAAGGTATTGTTACGTACAAAAGCTCTATAAATGTGTATGTGAAATTTAATGATACAAAAAACATCCAGGTGGGAGATACTATGTTTTTATTTTCGGATAGTCTCCTTCCGGTATTATTGGTTAAATATATTTCTTCTACATCTTGTGTAGGAAATAAAATGAACAACAGCACCATTAATGTTTCAGATAGTATATGGATTCGAAATAAAGAAAAAGCAATTACGAAACTACTTCAGGCGCCTTCTTTAGGTCAGGATACTTTTAATATCGCATCAAGAAACGGAATACCTCAACCTAAGAAAGAAGAAAAGAAAAAGCCTACTTATAAAATCACAGGCCGATTTGCAGTAAATTCTTATTCATCTTTTAATAATTTTCAAAAAAAGCCCATCAATAGGTTCAGGTATACATTTATGTTAAACAGCAAAAACCTGAAGGTAAAGGGATGGAGTGGGGAGTCCTACCTTTCCTACAGAAGCCAGCCGGGATTATTGTCCACCGATGGATTTAAATTATTTGACAATCTTAAAGTTTATAATCTTGCCCTTAAATATGATTTTAGTGAAAAGTCACATATATATATAGGTAGAAAAATAAATCCGAATGCTTCAAATGTGGGAGCCATCGATGGATTGCAGTATGAAAGGAAATTTAAAAATGTATTAATAGGTACGATGGTGGGATCAAGGCCTGATTATACAAACTATGGATTTAACCCCTCCTTATGGCAAGCAGGAGTATTTGTAAACCATTCTTATCAAAATAAAAAAGGAGATATAACCAATACTATAGCACTTTTTGAGCAAAGAAATAAAACTAAGACAGACCGCAGGTTTATGTATTATCAGCATTCAAACACACTGGTTAAAAATCTAATGTTGTTTGGTTCGTACGAAATGGATTTATACAAAATGGTCAATCTGGTACCTAAAAGCGTGTTAAGTCCCTCCAGTATTTACCTGTCGCTACGATACAAACTATTTAAGAAAGTGGTGATAAATAGCTCTTATGACGCATTAAAAAATGTAATTTATTATGAAACGTTCAAAAGTTTTATAGACCAGTATATAGAAAAAGAGCTCAGACAGGGATGGCGGATTGGAGTGGATTACGAACCAATTCAAAATGTAACACTGGGAGCAACGGCTTCGTATCGGTTTCAGGCAAATCATTCAGATCCATCCCAAAATTTGGATTTTTATCTATCCATTTATCAATTGCCCTGGAATGCCGGGTCTGTAAATTTTAATTATACAACGCTGAACACTACGTATCTGCAAGGTAAAATTTTTGGTGGAAGATTTACTAAAAGCTTGTGGAAAGGGAATTATTCTATGGAAGCAACCTATCGAAATATTGCATACCAATATGAACTGGCTGAGAGCCCTCTCAACCAAAATATTTTTGGACTACATTTTAATGGAAGGCTACTAAAAAAACTTTCTCTTGGATTGAACGGGGAGAAAACCTTTGAAAAATCCAGGAGGTATACCTCTATTTATTGTAGTCTTATTAAACGATTTTAATTTATTTTTTAAAAACCAATATATGAAATTATCTAATTTGCTTCATGCCGCACTACTCCTGGTTTTGGCAGGTGCCTGTAAATCAAAACCAGTAATCATAGCAGAAGATCCAGGACCAGTCCCATCTAGTCAAACTGATTCAGCTTCAGTGCCATCACCACCCATGGATTTACATAAAGTACAGGTGGAAGATATTTTTTCAACAAAACGTTACACCTATATCAGTGTAATTGAAGGAGATAAACCATTTTGTGTAGCCTTGCCGCTAGACTTAAATATTAAAAAAGGCAAAACATATTATTATAAAGGCGGGCTGATCATGGCGAATCTTGAAAAATTACCTTTTAAGAAAGAGTTCGAATCAGTATTTATAGTTGCTGGTGTGAGTGAATCTCCATCCTTGAGTGATGCGACATCGGCCAGTATTTCAGACGGAGTACCCATAAAAGATTTCAAAATGGTACCCCTTGCTCATGTAGATGGTGAAATAAAACTATCAGCCTTATTTTCGAATAGTACTTCCTACGATGGGAAAAAAGTGATAGTGCATGGAAATGTAGTAAAAGTTAATAATGGTATTATGAACCGGAACTGGATTCATCTGCAGGATGGTACTGTTGACTCAAAAAGTCAAAAATATGATATTGCCATTACTACTCAGGGTCAGATCTTGATTGGGGAGGAAGTAATCCTAGAAGGGATCCTGGCACTGAATAAAGATTTTGGAGCCGGATATAAGTATGATTTAATCATAGAAAATGCAAGTAAAAAGTAAAATATTATACCCCCAAGTGCAATGATAAACATTAAGAAAATTTTCGATAAAATTACTTCAACCCGAGCCAGTGGAATGTATATTTTATTGTTTGCTATATCTATAGGAGCCGCTACATTTATTGAAAATGATTTCGGTACCAGTGCTGCTCAGAAAGTAGTGTTTAAAACACGTTGGTTTGAGTTGTTATTGGTTTTATTTGCTATCAGCATTTTAACCAATATTTTCAGATTTAAAATGATTCAACAAAAAAAATGGGCCTTGATGATGTTTCATATGGCCATCCTTGTCATTCTGATGGGGGCAGGTGTCACGAGGTATTTTGGATTTGAAGGTCATATGCACATCAGAGAAGGCAGTCAAACCAATGAAATATTATCCAGCGAACCTAGTGTGCTTTTGAAAATTAAAACTCAGAACGGAAAATCGTATTCAATTGCCGAACCAGTATTGTTTGCTTCCCTGGGGAAAAATAAATTTGATAGAACCTATCAGGTTGGAAAAAATGTAATCCAAGTACACCTAAACAAGTTTTTGCCTAATCCAGCCGAATCGATGGTCACAGATGAAAAGGGTCTCGCTATACTTAAGGTTGTAATTTCAGGGGAACAGGGTAGGGAAGAATATTATATACATGAAGGAGAGGTCCGCAACTTACATGGTGTTTATTTTAATTTTGGAAATACGACTTTATCAGAGGGCATCAATATGTTGTACAGGAATGACTCATTACTTTTTTCATCCAACAAGCCATTTAGTCAATTTCAAATGGCAATAAATAAGACGGATCAAATGACACCGGGCAAACTGAATACACTATTGGTAAGAGCTTTATATACATCGGAAGATATCAAATTCGTCATCGGGGATTTTAAGCCTAAAGCGAGGTTGGAAACAAAGTCTGCTTCGCTAAAAATGACTAATGAAAGTATCGTTGCTTTGGATTTTTCTTTACAGGTAAATGGACAGCAAGGCAATCTAACCGCCGTTGGCCGTAAAGGAGAAGAGGGTAATCTTCAGCACCTTACATTGGATGGGGTAGAGATGGGAATAGGTTATGGCAGTAAGCTTATTCAACTTCCATTTTACCTGAAATTGCATGATTTTATTTTGGATAGATATCCAGGTACCAATAGCCCTTCTTCTTATGCCAGTGAAGTTACGTTGGTAGATCCCAGAACTCAATTAAATCAGGATTATAGAATATTTATGAATCATATCCTTGATCATGATGGATATCGTTTTTTCCAGTCCTCCTTTGATCAGGATGAATTAGGTACTGTATTAAGTGTTAATTACGATGCCCCGGGCACCTGGATCTCTTACATCGGGTACTTTTTTTTGACGTTGGGAATGCTACTCACCCTTATAACTAAAAAGAGCAGATTTTCAACTATTGCGGAAAGATTGAAAAACAGTAAGCCAGCATTGAAGGTAAAGCCAGCGATGATGACCATGCTTTTGTCTTTTATCTTTATTTCGAATGCATTGTATGGTAACGTTACAACATTTGATTTTAAAGTTATAGATCGTGATCATGCCAATCAATTCGGACATTTATTAGTACAGGATCAAAATGGTAGAATTAAACCAATGAATACCCTGTCCGGTGAATTAATACGAAAACTGGCACGCAAAACCGAATTATATAACCAGAGTCCGGATCAGATTATTATAGGAATGATGGCCTTCCCCGAAACCTGGGCCAATATTCCCATGATTAAAGTCGCCAATCAAGCTGAGATTAAAAAACTCCTTTCGATAACCACCGAAATGGCTTCTTATAATGATTTTTTTAGACCAGAATATATTTTACAGGATGCCGTCATGAAAGCCTATAACCGCGAGCCCAGAGATCGAACAGTGTATGATAAAGAATTGATTCGTTTAGATGAACGGGTAAATATTTGTAATCTTATATATACGGGCAGGGTGATGAAATGGTTCCCGATAAAGGGTGACCTGTCTAATACCTGGAGCCCTCCGGTTCCCCCTTCACATGCTTCTAACGAATTGGCTTCCGGTACTCCATGGGAGGAGTTATATTATACACCGTATTTGACTTCGATAATAAAAGCTACCTCTACCAACAACTGGATGGTGGCGAATAAAACACTTCAAGTCATTTCAAATTATCAAACACAAAATGGTGGGAATGTCCTGATATCAGACCGTAAATCGTCTTTGGAAATTGTATTAAACAAATTAAATGTTTTTAGCAGGGTAGGTATGTGGTATGGACTATTAGGGCTTGTGATTTTAGTGTTATTTTTTATTTCTGTATTTAATACAACATGGAATACTAAATGGTTTAAGCAATTTGCTTTTGGTTCCATGGCAATTTGTTTCTTATTCCACACGACCGGATTAGCCTTGCGATGGTACGTATCTGGTCGTGCACCCTGGAGTAATGGTTATGAATCTATGATCTATATCGCCTTTACTACGGTGCTTTCCGGACTCATTTTTTCCAGGAAGTCTCTCGGTGGTTTAGCAGCTACGGCAATTCTTGCATCCACCATCTTGATGGTAGCGGGATTGAGTTGGATGGATCCTGAAATTACCCCTTTGGTACCTGTTCTGAAATCATATTGGCTTACCATCCATGTTTCTATGGAGGCAGGAAGTTATGGGTTTCTGACGTTAGGGGCGCTGATAGGTGTACTTAATCTGGTGTTGATGATTTTTACTACTACAAAAAACAAAGAGCAGGTAATGCGTAGCATTAATGAATTGAGTTTAACCAGTGAAATTACATTAATTGCCGGCGTGTTTATAATCAGTATCGGTACCTACTTAGGTGGTGTTTGGGCCAACGAATCCTGGGGTCGATATTGGGGGTGGGATGCCAAAGAGACCTGGGCCCTGGTCACTATTTTAGTGTACGCCTTTATATTGCATATGCGGTTTATACCCGGCCTTCGTGGAGTGTATGCATTTAATGTAGCCTCTTTATTCGGATTTGCATCTGTCTTGATGACTTATTTTGGAGTCAATTATTATTTATCGGGACTACATTCATACGCAGCGGGTGATCCAGTACCTATTCCTTCTTTTGTGTATTATACTTTTTTTAGTTTGGTCACCATTAGTATATTGGCTTTCATTAGATATAAAAGGGTTATTAAAGCTTCGTAATTTATAAGCCAAATCGGTCATTTGAAATTTTCAAATAACCGATCGACGAATAAAAATGAACGA
>JBDTUE010000258.1:0-5991 GCA_040007895.1 Saprospiraceae bacterium
GAAATAAATAACGAAGTATGAATTGAGGCAAAAATTCTGATGATGTCCACCAACTTTTTCTTTATGAGTAAGCGCAGAATTAGCTCCAGGATTAGATTCCATTCTGTGTAATCAATTTTTGAATCAATTCTACTTCGTTTTTTTTATCGCTTAATCATTCCGGTTTCCATGTTCAGCGATAGTCCAGATTATCTATAGAATGTTTTCCAGTTAGTTTGGTGAAAAAAAATAAATGAGCAACAAATTGTTATAGTCGTGACTTCAGATTTTTTTTAATACTATCATTCCCGACATTTTAAATACTTCTTACATACAAAATTAAATTGATCCTGTAAAACAATATGTGAATCCATGAAAGGATTTAGTATGATGAGCAGGTTCATTATTTAACATTTGTAAATCAGAAGTTGAAATGAAAAAGATCACTTTATTATTATTGTGCATATGCGCCAATTATTACCTTATCAGCCAACCAGTTCATACCTTATTCGTTGAGATAAAGACTGGTGATAAACGATTTGCCGGTACAGATGATCCGGTACATTTATTAATAGGAGGTAAAGATTTTAACCTGGACAATCCTAATCATGATGATCTTGAACGCAATCATACAGATCTATTTACATTGGCAGTATCAGATCCGGAATTCAGTATAGAACTCATCCGTGCAGTGGGAGTAATTAGAATTGAAAAAACGGGTGATAGTTATTTTGGTGGAGGTTGGTTATTTGGTACCATCAAGATCTGGATAAATGATCAGTCATCAACACCTATTTACACGAATGATAATATTAATCAATGGCTTGACGGAGATCATCGGGGATGGGGGACTATATTAGGAGATCCGGGATGGCAACTTCCGGAATCACCTCCATTTCCTCCATGCACCGTTCCTGACGATGTGATCATTTTACTAAAATCCACTGCTAGTGAAAAACCGAATGGATCAAAAAAAGAAAAAATAGATTCTGATTGTGATGGTATACCCGATGATTCAGATCCAACCTTTGATCCGAATCAACCGGATAATGATGGGGATGGTCTACCCAATACTTATGAGGAGCAAAATGGTTTGGATCCCAATAGTATCGATACAGATAAAGACGGATGGTTAGATAATAAAAACATTAAAGACCTGCTGTTACTTACTAAAATTGAATGCCTGGACGAAGATGGAACGGTAGAAATCGGTAGTGATGAAGTATATTTAGATGCAGAGGACGTAAGGTTTCCGTTGAGTTCAACGCTTGACAATTATTGGGAGATGGATGATGACACCAAGGTTGAACCATTTATCGTCATCGATAGCAGAGTCTCTGCAAGTACGATATCAAGTCCTGCTTATAAAACGCGCATCAAGCTCAGAGAATCTGACTTTACGATTCTGGAAAAGCCCTTTGACGATACCTGGTTATCGACTACATTAGATTGGGGAAGAAATGAAACGAAGATGATTGACCATAATGAGGATGGACGGCATTATAAATTACATTTTAAAAGTATTACTACTACGTTTATGGATCCGTCTCCTACCGATATCTCCGGTGACTTTGATAATGATGGATTATTTGATTCGACAGAATTCTTTATTTCTGCTCAGGATCCACGGCTGAGACTGGCCACTGAAAATGGAGTAGAAGGATACGACGGATTAGCTTCTCCGATAAAAAGAGAATTATTTATCGAGATAGACGCAACCAGTTCAGATGATAAGATGCCATTTGATGCCAAACAACAAGTGGCCTCACAGTTTTATTATCACAATATTTCTCCAAGATTTGATGATGGTTATTTACATGGAGGAGAAATCCTTCCTTATGATGAAGAAGTAGAATTTAGTGAATTACAAGGTTATAAAAATCTTCATGAATGGCCTCAAAGAATTAATCATTTTAAATATGCATTGTATGTACCCAGTATGGGATCCTTCTTTGGAGAACATGGCAGGGCTTCAAGACCGGGTAGTAAATTTATGGTTTCCAGGACGACTATGTTGGGTAGCTTTAGCGCTATTGTTTTTATTCATGAATTAGGACATACACTTTCGCTATGTCACACGCAAGGCTCAAAAGAACCTCCCTTTCCATCTCCGAGTTGTCCCACTCCCGCTGACTGGTTTGGAGATTGTACTAATCCTGTTGATAATCCTGATTTTGTCTGTTGCAGGCATTACTGTGGAGTCAATGACAATGATGTGACGGCAATGGGAGCCGATATCGGTGTGAAAGAATTAGTCATTGGTGGTTTGACAGGAATATTTATTGGCCTGGCAATTATTGCTTTATTCATACCGGGTATTGGATGGGTAGCAGGGGCATTATTATTAACTGCCGCGGCGCTTATTGGTGCTTTCAGTGGATTTTTCTTTACCGATGCTTATGAACGGGTGGTTGACTACCATCTCAATGAATGGAATGTAATTAAATTATTTTTTAGATAAAAAAAGCAGTGGACCTATACAAATAGATCACACTGCTCAAAGGCTTACTCTAATTTTTTTTATTTACTTATAGATTGTCTTCAGGCACATCCACCACCCACGACATCATTCGTGAAAGTCCTTTATTATTAGCTGCCTTCCATCGAAGATCCCATATGCCACCGGTCAGTACTTTCACAGATTTAAATCCCTGGTTGGCTAAATATTTTGCTGCACCAAATGCTTCCGGAGCACTGGAGAGGCCATACACGATTACTTCGGAGGATTTATATTTTTCCAGTTCATTCAATCGACTGGATAATTCTCCTTCGGGGATATTGATTGCATTTTGAATATGGCCTCTGTTGTGATACGTCATTACTTTATCCTGATTATTAAATTCATCATTGGTGCGGATATCAATGATACAGGGAGGCGGGTTTTTACGCATACGGGTATCAAATTCTACAGAGGATATAAAACCAAATGCATTAGATTGCTCCCATACTTTTTCTTTGCCATTAAAGTTATCACTGTATACCCATTCATCCATTCCATTAAATAATACCTGAATGACTTTGATTCCATGTTCATGTAGGATCGCAGCAGCAATAATACTTTCATCTCCATAAGCATCTACCAACAGCACTGGCTTAGTCTTAGGAATAGAAGTAAGCTTTGTTTTTAGATCTGCCAGGGGAATGTGAATACTCCCATTGATTTTACCGAAAGAATTCACTTTTTCATCATTCGTAAGGCTCATAAACGAAGAATCGGATCGTACATCCAGGATAGTAAGCTGTTTTTTAGAAGTAATAAGTTTATAGGCAGATTCCGGCGAAACGAGATTGAAGAAAGTATTCTTTTCAAACAACGAATTCAATTTTTTGGAATTGTCTTTAATCAGGTGAAATTCAGTCATGCCTCCGTTTACATTGATCACATTAGTAAATCCGCTGTCTCTTAATAGTTTTCCGGCACGGCGGCTTCGTTGGCTATGGGAGCAATATAGAAATACAGGATCTGTTTTATAAGCCTGGATTTCATTTAACCTTTTATCTAATTCTCTGATTGTAATGTTTTTTGAACCCTTTAATCTTCCAATATTTAAATTATCATACATCGATGTATCATTGTATTCTCCGGGCGACCGGACATCCAGGAGCAAATGATGGCCGGATTGTTTTAATGCATGTGGCAGATCTTCCAGATAAACTGTATGGTACAATGTATTATCATATTTATATTGCGCTACTAGTAAAGTGTTCCAATAAAGAATGCATATTGCTATTAAAACTTTTTTATTCATCTTGATTTAGATTTGTTGTATACTATGGGATTGTAAAAATATTTCTTTAAAAAGGATACTGATACCAAGACATAACATGAACCAGCCAACGTATTTTTTCAACCTGATTTCTTCTATATGAGGAGACAGGTAAGTCCCTAAACCTATTCCAATAATCCCCATCAGGCTAAAAAAAATTAAAAATGACCAATCGATATCTACTGCTTTAAGATCAATTACAAAACCGATAAGTGACTTCAATGCAATGATGATCAGAGACGTACCGACGGCAATATTCATTGGTAGATTGATTAATAATACAAGTACCGGAACTATTAAAAACCCTCCACCGATCCCTACCACACCGGTGAGTGCACCAATGATGGCACCGGAAATAGATAACATACCGTAACGCTGGATCAATGGCCGCTGATGATAAAATTCTTTGTTTTTATTCCTTGTAATCATGCTGAAGCCAGCCCAAATAATCAAACCCGCGAAAAGAAGCATGATTAAAAAATTTTGATTTTTGAGAAATATTCCCGGGTGATAATCAATTTGAATGGAACTTGTTTTTAAATAATGTCTCGTAATAGAAACAAAGATCAAAGCCGGAATTGCAAATAAAATAGCCGATAGATAGTGCACCTGGCGTTTGCGTATATAATGAATGGCTCCCGTCATAGAAATTATTCCCACGATGAATAGCGAATAGGTACTCGATATCAAAGGACTTATGCCAAGGACATAAACCAGCGTCGGCAGGGTAAAAATACTACCACCACCTCCCAATAAACCAAGACTCATCCCGATCAGTATAAAACAAGTAAAACCCAGGATTTCGTTGTAGATCATTCGTCATCAAATAATTTAATGTCATAAAGATGCACGTATGAAGTGGTTCGAAACCTGATATTATACCATAAACAAAACTACTCTACGAATAACACGAGCGCTCACTCATATAGCTAATTAATGGTTGATATTTTCTAAAAATAAAGTGGAAGTATCTTTTAGAATGATTGGTTTATTTAAAAGAAATGAAAGCGTTATTTGATGAATATCTGAAAAGATGTTATTAATGGAATCTGATTTATCACCCCGAACCATAGCTGTATGTGTTGCAAATCTTCCAAAGGATGAAAGATCATGATGCTTGAAGAAATCCGGTTTAATAGTAACCCTGGTAATTGGATTGGATAAAGTTTTAATTAACGTTTTATCATCTTCACTTTCCTGCTCCCTCGTAATAATATGGAGAAGGGGTATATGAAGATTTTGGGGTCGATAGTCTATAGAAATGGTTGACCTCGACCTGGGACCGAAAAATCCACCATCAAAATTAATGACCCTTTTGATTTTGGGATTTCTCATGGCAAGATACATAGCCGGCTGAATGCCAAAACCATGTCCAAATACCGAAATATCATTTGGATTTATATAATTTTTTGAAGTCATCAGGTCAAGTAATTCTTCTAAGAGATCAGTATATTTTACAAAAAAAAGTGGATTTTGATCCATCATGGTGTCATTCGGAAAAGCACCATCTACAGCAACAACTACGAATCCATGGCTGGCAAGGAATTCAAAACTTTCAATATATGACTGAGGTGAAGACAAAGCAATGATTAATGGAAATTTACCAGGTGCCATCGCAATGCCTCGATTTGAATACGTATGTTTATGTATAGAACTGTCAAAGGTTTGTTCAGGAATAGAAAGACCCAAAATCCATTTTATGGCAATTGTTTGTTTGAATTCTTCCAATAATTTGTTTGGCTCCTTATTTTCTTCAGCACTTCCAAGCCGGATATAATCACTCCAGGTCATTTTTTCACTTCCCTCCGATGCTGGATACCATGTGCTTATAAGAATGGGCATCCCTTGTTTGTTTTTTTGATGAATGATGTCAAAGCCAACACTATATTTTCCAGTTGGTTGAATGGAGAAAATAGCAGGGACTGCCAAACCGATTGAGATAATAAAGAGGGGAAATAAGAATATGTATTTTTTTTCAATCATTGGGAAGACTTTATTTTAGCTTATTAAAGAAAAGAACTAAGCGCAGTCAAATATAAATTATACATCGATGGTGTGTACTGCACGAACCTTACATTTGTTGATATTTCTAAAATAGCTCATAACGGCCCCGAGACGGAACATCTTATACCATTTACAAAACAAATCGACGAGTGACCAAATCTGGCAGAATTGGCTGCCTTAAGAATGGTACATTTACTCCGCTGTTTTTTATGAAAAAATTTCTTCAAAATGATAAAATATA
>JBDTUE010000259.1:0-5922 GCA_040007895.1 Saprospiraceae bacterium
AAATCGATACCGGGGTTTTGGTCAATGATCAAAACCCTTTTTTTATTGATATCTTAAGCCTCCAATCTCCTTTTACTTCTGAATATTTCTTCCTATCTTGATTAGATGAGAAAGATCATTATTTGTTTCTTTTTATTTATTTCATTTGCCGGTATATGCCAATCAACAGTTAAGTCTAAAGTCCAATCAAGTTCCCTGCCATTTCGTCCTAATATTTTATGGCTGGTGACTGAAGATCTCAGTCCTGTGATTCCTCCTTTTGGTGATTCTACGATCGTTACACCTGTGCTTAGCAGACTTGCTAAAGAAGGTGTTCGATATACTCATGTATTCAGTCCTTCAGGCGTATGTGCACCCAGTCGCGCTGCCATTGCATTGGGTATGTATCCCTCTCGCGTAGGGGCTATGCATATGCGCAATGGTTTTTGGGCTGCCGGTCGTCCATCTGCATCAGTTGCAGAAGCTCAACGAAAATCATTTCCACCGGACATTCCATATTATGAAGCTGTGCCTCCTCCAGATGCCCGCATGCACAGTGAATATTTAAGAATGCAGGGTTATTATTGCAGTAACCGGTTTAAACAAGATTATCAATTTGTAGCACCGGTCACTGCATGGGATGATTGTAGTCCTACAGCACATTGGCATGGAAGACAAGCAGGGCAACCATTCTTTTCTATATTCAATTTTGAAGTTACTCATGAATCTCAGATCTGGGGCAAAGCAAAAGATTCTATGTGGGTTGCTGCTGATGCTGTGGTTAAAGTTCCACCCTATCTTCCGTCTACTCCGGTTGCACTGAACGATATCCGTCGCATGTATTCCAATGTAAAAGAAATGGATTACCAGATCGGAAAAATGATAGATCAATTAGAGAAAGAAGGTCTCTTAGATAGTACGATTATCTTTTGGTATGCAGACCATGGTGGACCATTACCAAGACAAAAAAGATTGTGTTACGATTCCGGTTTAAGAGCACCTTTAATTATACGGTATCCCAATAAATGGAGAGCCGGACAGATCGATAGTCAACTCATCAGCTTTGTAGATTTCCTTCCTACCCTGATGTCGATGTCTAATACAAAGCCAACGGAACTCACTGATGGAAGAAGTTTTGCCGGTGCTTACGAATCAAAAACTAAAAGAAAATATATTCATGGCGGAGGGGACCGGTTTGATGAACAATATGATATGATCAGGGCGGTACGGGATCAACGATATAAATACTTGCGGAATTTCGAACCTACAAAAGGATACTATCTACCGGTAGCCTACCGGGAGCAAATGCCCATCATGCAGGAATTACTCAGACTGCATAAATCGCATCAATTAAATGAATACCAGGAACAATGGTTCAGATCTTCAAAACCCAAAGAAGAATTATTCGATACTTATACAGATCCCTATGAACTACACAATATCGCTGATGACGTAAAATATAATTCCAAACTGATAGAATTACGGAATGAGTGCGATCGATGGATGAATGAAATAGATGACAAGGGAAAGATGAAAGAAATAGATTATCTACATTCGATCTGGCATGGTGATAATAAACCGGTGACGGCGGATCCCGTCATTTTGCGTCATTCCAATTCGATAAATATGTCGAGTGCTACTCCGGGAGCGAGTATAGGTTATAAAATAACTCATAATAATTCAGAGCAAAGTGTTTGGTCTATTTATCAAAAACCCGTTCCTCTATTGCCTGGTGATAAATTAAAAGTGATTGCGCATAGGATCGGATATGAACCTAGTCGTATTTTAGAGTTTTGATTGATTTTTTGATTCAATCATCAAAACCATTGATCCCGGTATTACTTAAAAAAGAAAAAATGAAATTAAATCAGACCATCATTAACGAGTACAACGAAACACTGTTGTCAAAACATCAGGTACAGTTTCAATACTATAATAGCCAACATCCATATGCCCAGTCCTATATCCAAAAAATAATCGATTTCCAGATTGCTATTCCTTCCTGGGCACTAGGCACCGGCGGCACCCGGTTTGGTAGATTTACTGGTGGAGGCGAACCCCGTAACCTTGAAGAAAAAATAGAAGATGTAGGATTGATTCATGCTCTGAACAGATCCAGCGGAGCTATTTCATTACATATACCATGGGATATACCAGAAAATCCTGATAAAATAAAAGCACTTGGTGCATCCTTTGGATTAAGTTTTGACGCAGTCAATTCAAATACATTTCAGGATCAGCCCGGTCAAAAACACAGCTATAAATTCGGATCCTTACAACATACCGATAAGGCAACCCGACAACAGGCTATCGATCATAATATCGAAGTTATTCGTCATGGTATTGAGTTAGGATCTAAGTCTATTACAGTATGGTTATCTGATGGTTCCTGTTTTCCCGGGCAATTAAATTTCAGAGAAGCGTTTAAACGAACCTTAGATGCCCTGCAGGTGATTTATAATGAATTGCCTTCTGACTGGAAGATGTTCGTGGAATACAAAGCCTATGAACCAAACTTTTATTCGATGACTGTAGGTGATTGGGGACAGTCCCTGTTGTACGCACAAAAATTAGGTGATAAAGCATTCACGTTAGTGGATCTTGGCCATCATCTGCCTAATGCAAATATTGAACAGATCGTTTCGCTCCTGCTCATGGAAAAAAAATTAGGCGGTTTTCATTTTAATGATAGTAAATATGGAGATGATGATCTCACTGTGGGCAGTATTAATCCATATCAACTTTTTTTAATTTTTAATGAATTGGTGGATGGTATGGATGTACGAAACATGAATCATGCCCGAGATCTTGGCTGGATGATTGATGCTTCGCATAATGTAAAAGATCCATTAGAAGATTTAATGCAATCTGTAGAATCTATTTTACAAGCCTATGCCAAATCCCTGCTCATAGACCGGGCTACCTTGCGATTTGCTCAAAACAATAATGATGTAAGTCTTTGTCAAAATATTTTACAGGATGCCTACCAGACCGATGTAAGGCCATTGATTGCAGAAGCACGATTTCAGTCCGGTGGAGCATTAAATCCTATTGGGCTTTTCAGAGATCATAACCTTCGCAATGCATTGATTGAATCCAGGGGATTCGAAACTAAGGCTACCGGTTTGTAATCAGATCCTGATCTTATAATAGAAATGTCTGCACACATTGCCATTCTGGATATCGGCAAGACGAATAAAAAAATATTAGTCTTTGATCAGGATTATCAGGTCGTCTATGAACAAATGGATGAATTGAATGAAACCATAGACGAAGATGGTTTTCCATGTGAAGATCTAGGTTTGCTGATATCCTGGATAATGGACAATGTATCCGCCATCCTTAAAGATCCTGCATATGCTATTAAAGCAATTAATTTTTCTGCTTATGGAGCCAGCTTTGTTTTTATAGATGAAGCAGGTCAACCAATTCCTCCTTTGTATAATTACCTTAAGCCCCTGGATCAAAAAATCAAGGATGATTTTTTTAATACGTATGGAGGAGAAACAAACATGGCATTGGCCACCAGTTCTCCTTCTCTGGGATTACTTAATTCAGGACTTCAATTGTTCAGACTCAAATATCAGTTGGAATCAAAATATAATAAAATAAATATCGCATTACACCTTCCCCAATTTTGTACTTATCTGCTTACTCATATCCCTTGTTCAGAGATCACGAGTATAGGTTGTCACACTATGTTATGGGATTATTCAAAGATGGATTATCATAATTGGGTATATCGGGAACAAATAGATCAAAAATATCCAGGTCTGAAACCGGCAACGGAAGTCATATCTATTGAATTCGAAAACAAAAAATTATGTGTCGGAACAGGCTTGCATGATAGTTCAGCGGCATTGATTCCCTACTTGATTCGACAAGGTGATCCATTTATATTATTATCCACAGGTACCTGGTGTATTGCACTTAATCCATTTAATGATACTACTTTGACCACCTATGAGCTTAGCCAGGACTGTTTGTGTTATATTACTTATGAAAAAAAACCAGTAAAGGCTTCCAGACTTTTTCTTGGACATGAGTATGAAGAGCAAGTCCATAGGCTTTCCGGACATTTTTCCCTGGACGAAAAATATTTTCAAGGTTTATCGTTCGATCCTTCCTATAAACTGTATTATGATCTGGCGTCCGATGGATCACATTTGGGATCACAGGGATTATGGCGATCGGGATTTGAAAATAGATCTTTATCTGATTTTAATGATGCAAGTGCAGCATATCATATCATGATCTATGATTTAGTCAGGCTGCAGAAGAATGCAATCAACCTGATCCGAGAACCTTCAATCAAAGAACTTTATGTAGATGGTGGTTTTTCTAAAAATGAAATATTCATGAAGATGCTGTCACTGGAATTTCCTGAGATTAAAGTTGCTTCAGCCATCGTGTCTCAGGCTTCTGCACTTGGAGCAGCTCTCGTCATTCATCAACATTGGAATCCAGGATCTTTACCTGATCAACCCGTTGAGTTTAAGTATTATGAGAAAGTAGTTTGAGTTAAAACTTTAACCTGCTCTTAAATAATCCCTATCTGGTCTCTGCCTTATTCCAAATAAAAAATTTGTAATTTTGTACTCTGTTTTTTTAACTTTTTACAGCACCATTCCTATGAAATTGAATAATCTAGTTAAACTTTGCCTGGTAATAGGACTTATCGTTTTGATTTCTTCTAAAGGATTAACTCAAAATACTACAGCCTATCTTCCCGAGAATGCCGGTTGGTTGACCAGCATTGATGATGCATTTGCAAAATCAAAAAAGACGGGCAAACCCATTATGGCCAATTTTACAGGAAGTGATTGGTGTGGCTGGTGTCATAAACTCTCTGCTGCTGTATTCACACAAGAAGAATTTAAAAAATGGGCTGCTAAAAATGTAATCCTTTTAGAATTGGATTATCCGAGACGCAAAGTACTCCCTGACGCCATCCGTTCTCAGAATGCTAATCTTCAACAAGCATTCAAAGTGACAGGTTATCCTACGGTATGGGTTTTTGATCTTGATAAAGATACCAAGACCAATCAATACAGTATTCGTGCATTAGGCAAGACAGGATATTTACCAACTGTCCAGGAGTTTGTTTCTGGTGTTGATCAAATGATCGCCCGAAGGACCAAGGTCTAAATTTCTTTTTCCATTATTTATTGTCTAAGCTTCAGTCGTTTGATTCGGGTAGGTATTCTTATGACAAAATAAAAGTATTCCCATGTTAGTCGACAGAGAAGTTAATCTACGACCCCTTGTGATCGAAGATGCTAAAGAATTAGCAGCATTGATTAATAATAAAAAAATTCTCGATAATCTGAGAGATGTTATCCCCTTTCCATATTCGGATCAGGATGCGGAAAATTTTATTCATTCACATAAAGACGTATCAACAGCACACGTTTTTGCTATTACTTACCAGGACAAATTTTGCGGCGTCATTGGTTTATTCCGACAGCCCGACGTATATAGATTTACTGCGGAGATCGGTTATTGGATTGGTGAGCCGTATTGGAATAAAGGTATTGGTACCAAAGCAATCCAGCTGATTACAAATCATGGTTTTAATGAACAAAATTTTATTCGAATTCATACAGGCATATTTGAATATAATAAACCATCCATGAGGGTATTGGAAAAATGTGGTTATGAAAAGGATGGTGTCTTTAAAAAATCTGTGATTAAGAATGGCTTAATGTGGGATGAACACCGGTATTCAAAAGTGAAAAAGGATTAATTGCGATTTCGGATTTGAGATTTCGGGGAATGTCATTCATTATTACTAATTCATACAATCCGCCATTCATCCTTCTTCTACTATGTGCAATATGAATCATCGAAATAAATTTCGATGCACATAAACCTTCATTCTTCATTTTTCATTTATTCAATCTGGAGTACATACTTCGAAATCAAAAATCCGACCTCCGAAAT
>JBDTUE010000260.1:0-5898 GCA_040007895.1 Saprospiraceae bacterium
TCAACATCTCAACACCTCAACATCTCAACATCTCAACACTTAAAACACCTCAACACTTAAAACACTTAAAACAATAATCAATGATTACAGAAAATATAATCGGCTACCAAACTAAAACCAGCTCAAAATATCAACAAGCTATTAATGTCGTTACCCAATCTACTTTCGAAGAAAAATTTCCAATAGCGGATCAGGAAACTATTGATCTGGCTTTAAACAAAGCAACCCAGGCATTTCATATCTATCGAAAATGGACACCCGATCAGAGAGCAGCCTTATTGGAAAAAATAGCTCAAAATATTTTGGATCTTGGAGAAGTATTGGTGACCAGGACGATGGCTGAAACAGGTTTACCTGAAGCAAGAATCTTAGGTGAACGGGGAAGGACTGTAGGTCAGTTAAATATGATGGCAGCAGCATTAAGAAGCGGATCCTGGGAAGAAAATTTTATTGATAAAGCGAATCCTGAACGTTTACCATTGCCGAAACCTGATTTAAGGAAAAGGCTAATTCCACTTGGTCCTGTAGTAGTTTTTTCTGCCAGTAATTTTCCTCTTGCATTTTCTACCGCTGGTGGTGATGTAGCCAGTGCACTTGCAGTAGGATGTCCTGTCATCGTCAAAGCTATTGAATCCCATTTAGGCACCAATGCATTAGTTGCAGAAGCTGTCATGAATGCTGCAAAATCGTTAGGTGCACCAGATGGCGTTTTTTCATCATTATACGGGGCAGGGTCGGATCTTGGTCAGGTATTGGTCAAAGATCCACGGACGAAAGCAGTGGGGTTTACGGGGTCCTACAGAGCAGGAAGAGCTATTATGGATTCGGCTGCTGCACGACCTGATCCTATACCGGTGTATTGCGAAATGGGTAGCATCAATCCCGTAGTTGTCATGGCATCAGCACTGAAAAAGAAAGCGTCTCTGGTAGGCGAACAATTAGGGGCATCCATGACCCAGGGAGCAGGTCAGTTTTGTACAAAACCCGGACTTATATTCGTTGAGAACAGTGAACATTTCAATGTCTTTTATCAGGGATTGAACAGCAAAGTAGTAGCTATGGCTGCATCCCCTATGCTTAATAAAAGGATTCAAAGCAGTTTCGTTAAGTCCCTTCAGACGTTAGCTGCAGAAATGCCTTTGATCAATTTAAATGAAGATACCTCCACGCACCTTGTTAAAGGGGCTTTTGTGGTAGTATCTGCAAAAGATTTTCTATCTCATCCGGAATTGAGTCATGAAGTTTTTGGACCATTTGCTGTAATCATTACTTGTGAGCAACCTGATCAGATGATAGACCTTATTAAAACTTTAGGTGGTCAACTGACTGCAACGATATGGAGTGAACCTGAAGACCCTTCTAATGAAAAAATGATTGATGCCCTGGAACAAAGTGCGGGCAGAATTGTGTGGAATGGTGTACCTACCGGAGTGGAAGTGTGTGATGCTCAGATGCATGGCGGTCCATTTCCTGCCACCAGTCATCCTTATTTTGGAGCTGTAGGTATTGGCTCTATGAAACGATGGTGCAGGCCGGTGAGTTATCAGAACTTTCCATCTGCTTTACTTCCTGGTCAATTAAAATAAACCATGATATAGTACAGGTGAACACCTCTATGTTCTCAATCTTTTATTTACCGGAATTTGAATGATTCTTTTAATCAAAAAATAAATTCATAATGAAAAAAGCAATCTTGTTTGGGGCAAGTGGTTTTATAGGTTCGCTCTTATTACAAGAATTATTAAACAACAATGAATATGAACAAATTAAGATTGTTGTTCGGAATCCCGAAGGCTTTCGGGATCAAAACATTACACATCCCAAATTAAAAACGTTGATTGGCGATTATCATTCTTTGCCCCAATTGAAAGAAGATATTAAAGCAGATGAAATTTTCATTGCATTGGGAACCACTAAAAAACATACACCTGACGAAAAAGAATATTATCAAATTGATCATGACTACCCTGTATTAGCCGCAAAAATTGCAAAAGAGAACGGAGCAAAATCTTTGTTTGTTGTTAGCTCCATTGGTGCAAATGCGAACTCCACTATTTTTTATACAAAAACGAAAGGCGAATTAGAACGAGATATTATTGCCTTAGGTTATGAGCATACACATATTTTTCAACCCTCTATGCTTTTAGGAAACCGGAAAGAAAACCGACCTTTCGAAAAAATATTTATAACATTATTTAAGCTTATCAATTTTCTTTTTGTTGGCAAACTCAATAAATACAAAGGTATTGATGGGAAAGACGTTGCCAGGGCAATGAATAACGCAGCAAAAAATCAAACAGAAAAAGTAAAAGTATATCAGTGGAAGGAAATGAATAGTTTGTTATAGAATGCTCAAAGCAAGTCTATATAATTATCTATTCAGTTCAGGTAATCTATCAAGGCAATTTTCTTTCCAGATTTTTAATTCGGTATTCTGATCTATATTGCCACCGGAGAGGACAATAAGGACTTTTTTCTTTCCCGATTGGCTGGAAAGCCATCTCCTTGCACCTTCCATCGCCAGAGCACTGGTAGGCTCAACACGTACTTTTAATAAATGAGAAAGCCATTGAGCCCAGTAAATAATATGTTGTTCTTCAATTTCATACATATCATCTAATTGTTTAAGATATTCAAAAGTAAGTTTACCCACAGCAGGAGTCATCGCTCCATCAGCAAGGGTATCCGGAGCTCCTTGCAGAGATTGGATTGAATTCATTCGAATGGATTGTGCGGCATCATTGGCATTTAAAGGTTCAGTGCCAATCATCTTTGCTTTTGGAGCTAATGCACGCGTCGCAATCAATGTTCCTGATAATAGACCACCGCCTCCACAAGGTGCAAATACAGCATCTACTTCTCCCAGCTGGTTTATTGCCTCTACAGTAGCAGTGCCCTGACCAGCAATGACATGCTCATGATTAAACGGATGAATCCAATGGGTATCTTTTTCCTCAGCAGCTTGTTTCACTTGTTCGTCAACCATTGTCCTTGTTTCGCAAAGCACGGCCTTCGCACCATAGGCAACCGTAGCCTGTACTTTCACTTTCGAGGTATATGCCGGCATATAAATTGTAGATGGGTAACCGAATTGGCTGGCTGCCCAGGATACTGCCTGAGCATGGTTGCCAGAGCTATTTGCTACAATGTGTTTGACCGGGATATGATTTTCTTTTAACCAGGCAATGGCGTTACACGCACCTCTTGCTTTGAAGGCACCTACTTTTTGAAGACATTCCGCTTTAAAATATATTTCATGCCCCAGCCATTTATTTAATAATGATGAAGTCAAAACAGGTGTTTGATGTATATAAGGATCGATTCTGTGTTTAGCTTTTAATAGATCTTCAATCGTTACCATCACTACATTTGTTTAAATTTATAAACGCTTTGGATCATTTAAAATAATTTATTGTCGATTTACCCAATATAATTGATCCTGTTTGACTCTATTATTATTGTAGTTGCCAGAACATAAAATCGCAAATTATAGAGCCGATAGTTCAAGAAAACTATCTATAGATCTGCAAATACCTTTTCCAAACTGCTTTACCTACACTTCTTCCCAGTTTTAATCCTTCTACATTATCTGCCTGAATATGATATCCACCCAGGACTCTTGACATACCAGCCTGGTCTGCAGCATTTGTAAAGGTTGGAAATTTTAAAGTAACCGTATCCCCTAATCGATTGGTCTCTGTCATAGCTCCAGGTACCCGTTTTACTTCTGATCCAAAGGTATCTGCCCCTGTAAAAAGGCGCAATATTTCAGAGCAAGCACCGCTGACCGTACTATGTCCGGATACATAGGATGGAAACGGAGGGCATAAAAATGCTTCCGGAGAATAAGGTCTCCACTGTTGTCCTTTTAATTTTGTTCTACCATTTACTGGACCTGACCAACCTTCGATATCCTTATTTTCAAAATAATGATGTACTAGAGCATAAGGTCTGGCATAATCATAAAACATCTTTGTATCCCAGCAGGCAATAAATGCATCCATGGCAGCAGCTTCTACCAGGAAATACATAATCACATCATAATCCAATGTGTGTTGATCACGAAGAGATACGTCCTGAGCAAATATCAGCCAGTGACCTGCCTGTTGTACTGATTTAGGTCCATCCCTCATAAATTCAACCAATGCTCTTTGCTCATCCGTCAGTTTTGATTGCAGTTCCACTACTTCTTTCACCTCTGCTTTCAATTGAGGAGAATCCATGGCAGGAGGTGCTGGAGATCTAAATTGACTTGAACTATCTATTATCAGTGTTTTCACTTTGCCCCATTGAGGTGTGAGACAGGCGGGAGCATACTTCATACCCTTATTATCAATAAAATACTTTGGTTGCCATCGCATCAGACTGGTAGATTTGGTAACCGTATTAAGTGGTTTGTAGCCCGTATAATCTGAATATGGTGAGCCATCAGCTCCGGTTATATCACCATTTTGATTTGCTCCATCCATACGTCTTGCGTCGATCACTGCTTTTGCAGCCATATTGCCAATTCCTGTTGGATTAAGTGGGCTTAGGTTATGGTCATGGATATCGATTCCAAAACTGGTCATGACGGAATCAATATAGAGTGAATCAGAATAATAGTATTCCCGCATGGTACCATAGGCCGCATGTAAAATGGCTACTTCTTTGTTTTTTTCAGTGAACTCGGCAGAAGGTCTTCGAACAGCAGCAAGGTATATCGTATTGCCGGTGGTATCATATCTGGACCAGGCATCATAAATAGCAGTCCAGGTTAGACCTAACATTCTTGAAGTTATTGTAGGTCTTGGCTTAAATCGTTCTGTATCATTTGCAGTAAGGTCAAGGGACAATTTTCCAAGGCGATAAGCCATATTATCAGCACCTCTTTTTACTTGTATAACCGGAACAACTTTAGTTGTTTCTTTGGGTTTACATTCCAAACAAATTGCAAGGATGCCAAAAACAAGGATGATAGTAAAAAGTTTTTTCACGTTAAGGTAAATTTCAATGGGGCAATTTAGAGAATATTTTCATCACAATCCGGATTCTCACTCATTTGCCAATGGTTCTAATCAAATTATTATAAGTGGTTGTTAAAAATGAGTTTACCAAAGCAAAAATAGTGTCATTCCATGCCCTGAAAGTGCAAATAAAGAATATCCTCCAACCAAAAAATGAACAACCAGGAGCTTGATATTGACTATGACTTTGTTCCATTTTCTTCTTATAGGGTGAATGTTTAATCGTACTTATAATTCAATTGAATTAATATCTTTATACTATTATCACTAAATGAATAATTATGAAGCCTGGTATAATTTTAATAATTCTAATCATCCTATGTTCGATTTCCTGTGCACCTAAAATTTATGAAGCACCCGATTTTGCGAAAATTTCAAGAAAACATAAAATAGTTGCGATTTTACCTGCTGATGTATTGATTCGTTTAAGGCCAAATGACGCCAAAAAAATGACAACGGAACAAGTAAGTGAAAATGCTGAAAAAACCGGCTATGAAATCCAGGATGCTATGTACAGTTGGTTCCTCAGAAGATCAGGGAAATTAAATTACAGCGTAGATTTTCAGGATATCACTAAAACAAATGGACTACTTAAAACTGCCGGGTTTCAATATGCTGATTTAAAGACAGTAGACCGTCAAGACCTGGCTCAAAAATTAGGTGTAGACGCAGTCATTCAGGATTATACAAGTATGAATAAACCGATGTCTGACGGAGCTGCTATAGCTTTGGGATTACTGGTAGGTGTCTGGGGAAATACGAATGAAGTAAGGACTACCATTAATATTCATGATGGCATGTCCGGTAAGTTAATCTGGAAATATGATTTTAATGCTTCCTCATCCATAGGATCTTCTCCGGATGGATTAGTGAATGCTTTAATGCGAAATGC
>JBDTUE010000261.1:0-5889 GCA_040007895.1 Saprospiraceae bacterium
GATTCTGCAGATAACAGGGTGTTGATTAATGAACAGGCTGCATTAGCTCTGGGACTAGGATCATCCCATGAAGCCGTTGGCAAAAACATTTACTTTAATAATGGATCACCATTGATCGTACAAGGTGTACTTAAAAACTTTTGTTATTCTAATTATCAGTTTGATTTACAACCAATTTTAATTCAATACAATCCTGCTTTGTTTAAAGTAATCTCCTTGCAATTAAGTGGATCCTATGACCAGGATGCTATGATAGTATCCATGCGTAAACTCTGGAAAACGTATCATCCTTATGAAGATCTGTCCTACTCCTGGTATGAAAAGGAAATGTACGATCGTTATTATCCCGGAGCAGATATGAGATTCCTAGGTATGATAAGCGGCATTATTCTGGTAATTGCAGTCATGGGTTTACTCGGGATGGTGATCTATACCATGGAAAAAAGGATCAGGGAAATAGGGATACGAAAAGTAATAGGTGCATCCGTCCAGGCTATAGTGAAAGAATTGTCAGGAAAATTTATTAAGCTATTGGTTATAGCCAATTTAATTGCTATCCCTATTGGTTATATATCTGGAAGATTACTTTTAACTGTTTTTACATTTCACAATGGAGTGAGTATCCCGTTGATGATCTATATAGTACTTGGTGTCTTTTTTATTGCCCTTGGTACTATCGTGATCAATTCAGTAAAGGCGGCATCCAGTAATCCGGTAAAATCATTGAGAAGTGAATAAGCAGAAGTTAAGAATCGTATGGGAGTCAGTACCCTGAATATGGTACCAGCTTCAGAGTTTATAGACAACGATGTTCGTTGATAGTGGAATAAATGAGATGGACAATTAGTGAGAAGTAGATCTATTAAATGCCTTCAAGCTTCTATTGCAATTGATAAAGATCTATATTTTAACATTTAAAATAATTAACAATGTTAAAAGTGTATTTTGTAATTATATTAGGTAATTTATATAAATATCAAGTTTAAATTCCGGTATGTTTATATTTTTTAAAATAAAATGTATATACATATATTTATAAATACATATATTTTTTCTCCCTTTTTATTTATAATTAACATTGTTTCAATAACTTCGGGATTTACCAACTTTAGTTCATGTACTTAATGCAATTATTCAGTGATTTTTTCGGGCGAATTATTGCATTTTTATACGAAAAGCTGCTGATAAAATTTCCAGCTCAAACTCTCAGTATACTTTTTCTATTTGTTTCCTTTATTTCTGTAAGTCAACATCAAATTTCCTTCCCTTATACCGGCAAAGTACAGAGATGGGTGGTTCCTTCCTGTACTAAACGGGTAAAAATTGAAGTCTGGGGTGCTCAGGGAGGTGGTTCAATGAATTGTGAAAATGGACAAATGAAACTTGATGCTGATGGGGGATTAGGGGGATATGCTACCGGAGAACTTAATGTGGTCCATGGCCAATTGTTTTTTATTGTGGTAGGTGGCCAGGGGAAAACAGGAAGGAACGGATATCTGGACGGTGGTTATAATGGGGGAGGCGATGGAGGAATGTATGCTGCTGGTGGAGGCGGAGCTACCGATATCCGTACAATTTTGCATGACTTAGATTCAAGAATAATAGTTGGCGGCGGCGGCGGTGGAGGAAATACCGGATGCCCCAATGCTGGAACGGGTGGTAATGGCGGTGGTACCATTGGAGAAGATGGTATTTTTTTGTTTGATCGTTCTCCAGCTGGAGGAGGTGGTACACAAGTATTTGGTGGTATTAAAGGAAATGGCCCTTTTTCTCAGGATGGTACCTGGGGTCAGGGTGGAAATTCAGGATCTGGAGAAGAACAGTTTCATATGAGTGGCGGTGGTGGTGGATGGTTTGGTGGAGGTAGTGCTTATGGTGCAGGAGGAGGAGGAGGTTCATCCAATATCTGGGGTGTGGAGGATTCATCTACCCTATCAGGAATTAAACTGGGAGATGGTTTGGTAGTTATTACATTACTGGAAGATGATCAATGTACAGAATGTGAGATTTCCTGTCGGTCCAGCGTACACATTTCTATGCCGGTTGAAGATTGTTATTTTAATGTAAGTCCTGAGCAGTTGTTGGGAGGAGTTACTGATCAATGTACCACTTTTGGTTTCAATTTAAAAATAACCTACCCATTTGGAACGGATATTTTAACTGGACAGGATGTTAATCGATCTCATCTTAATCAACCTTTACTCTATTCTGTAAGTGATCTCAGTGGTGTTTCCTGCTATGGATATATTACTGTTGAAGATAAGGCAGCACCGGTTACGGGATGCCATGGGACCAGGACAGTTTCATGTTTACAGTTAACTAAGCTATTAGATATTTCTACACAGGTCATTGATAATTGTTCGGAAAAAAACAAAGCAGTCATTGAGAAAATGGAATTTATTGATTTTGGCTGTGATGATGAAAGAGGTTTAGGTCGCATCACCAGAACTATCCGGGCGAGTGATGCCTGGGGCAATAGTTCCAGTTGTTCAGATACCCTGTTTATTTCAAAAGATTCGATTGAAGAAGTCAATGCTCCGGACTTGATTACGTTGAATTGCAAAGTAATCTGCAGAACTGCAAATGTTACAGCAGACAACAATTTGCCGGACTATGAAGAAATTACTTTTTCCAAAGACCCAAAAGATAAATATTATCCGACACCAGAATTATTACTTTATCTGCAAGCTCAGGATTCATTCAATTCTGCCAATCCATGTCTTGCATCTTATTTAAATGTAGTTCCTTATATCTATGACAGTGTATTAGTTTGGGATGAAGGAGAATATATATTTGAATGGCAAAAAGTGAATCTATATAATCTTCCAAGTCCATATTGCAAGCTAGCTGTCCTTTATAAAGATGATTTGATTCCAATTTGTAGTGATGGCACGGGATTTAAAATCCGTAGACACTGGCGGATAATAGATGATTGCACCAATGAAGAAAGAAGTTTTATTCAATATGTTGAGATTATGGATAAGACAGGACCTAAACTCGTATTGCCTAATGGAGGGCTTGACTTCAGAGATAACCGATTAAATTACCGGACTTCGGTTGATCCGCATTCCTGTTATGCAACCACCGCATTAAAAGAATTGATCGTGCAGGATTGCAGTAATACCGTAATACAATCTTTTAGTTCAAGTTATACGGATCCTGCCGACGAGAAAAAAATTATTGTTACGAATGGAATATTACCGGGTACTATAAAACTTCCTGCGATACGAGGTACCTACGGAGTACGGTGTCTTCTTATTAATATTACACTCAAGGATGGATGCAACAACCGGACGGATACTACAGCGCAGGTTTGTTCCATTGATGATGAAGCACCCGAAGTACTGGGGACACAAAACACTGTAGTAACGGTTGACCCGGCGACTTGTTGGTCCAGGATATATGCCAAAGACCTTGATCGCGGCAGTAAAGACAATTGCTGCAATGTATTACACTTTGCTATTGGTAGGCTGGACTCGATTCAATCGGCGCGAAAATATGTATATGATGCTATCATCTCGCAATGCGGTATCTCTGATTATAATGCTACTAAAGAATATTATGATTATTATATAGAAGATTATATCTCCACCTATATTTTTAAAGACTATCTCGATCTTGGAGCATGTTCATCCTATCAGATCGTTTTACGGGCATGGGAAGCGTGTGGTATACCTCGTTACGATCCGCATATTTTTCCCTGTTCAGAGCATCTGTGGTTTTTATACAATGTTGGTTATCCGCGAAGTCATTACCGGGCAGATCACAATTTAAACTTTGGTTTTTCAAAAAATGCGGATTATTCAAAATTCAAAGCTCCTAAAGATTGTAATTGGAGATACCCATTGATATTCTGCGACCCGTTATTAAAGGATTGGTTTGCCTTATCGGGTTTAGATGATTATCATCCTGCTTATGCTGGTGCAGGTGCCGCTGAATTGTGTGATTTCAATTTTTATTTTCCGAGACTCGGATTAAAATCAGGATCATATTACGGGGATCCTACAATACCTGGTAATACGTGTTCACGAATGTTATCTAAGGATGTGATGGTATTGGTCAGAGTAGACGATAAAACACCTCCTGGTGCTGAGAAACCACTTGATCTATTCTGGTATTGTGATAATGTATCTTCTGTCCAGAGTAACCGATATGAATTTGCGCAATGCGATGATGAATCTTCCCTTGAAGATAATGCAATTGATTTGACCTGCAAAGATGGCAATCAGAACCCTTATAATGAAATAGAGTGCATCAAAGAAAACGATGGGTTACTGACAGACACGCTGGATGGTTCAGGTAAATACTTTGGTTGGTATGGTTGTAATTATTATGGTGGTCACCCTATTGATGAACACGTTAGTTCTGCTCCATGTGTACCGGGTGAAGGTACCTGGGTCCCGATATACTGTCATAGTTGGCTCTGTCTTGATAAAAATGATAGTCCCGGAAAAATTAATGTAAGTTCCGCTTTCTCCAAACCCGTATTCAGAAATAGCCCACCGGATAACAATCATGCAGGAGTTGGTTTATTCTATATTTGGGATAATTGTGCTATTAATGAGAAAAGTCTTACACAACGGGATAGTTCATTTAGTGATCCTTGTGGCAATGGTTGGATCATAAGAACATGGACAGCTGCTGATCAATGCAGCAATACTGTTTCCACCAGTCAAAAAATAGTTACCAGGCACCGATCTGATTTTGAAGTAGTATTTCCAGTAGATCGTATTTCTTATTGTAATGCTAAAGATGATCTTTCTCCAAAAGTATCGGGCTCACCAAAAGTATCAGATGATGAGTGCGAACAAGTAGGTGTAACCTTTACCGATGAAATATTTAATATTACTGTAGATGCTTGTTATAAAATAGTGAGGACCTGGAAAGTAATCAATTGGTGTAAGTACGAACCCAATGACCATCCTATAGGACAGGACGTCATCGTAGATGATCGACTGGTTGCAGATCCCCTAAATCGGCCTTGTGTATACCGGAATATTAAAGATAATGGCGATGGATACGTTTCTTATGTGCAGATCATAAAAGTAATTGATTCCACTGCGCCGGAAGTAGTCACCCGGGATACTTCATTCTGCATTACAGATAATTCCTGTTCCGGGATTGTGATTGACCTTCTGCTGAATGCCTTTGATGAATGTACCTCAGAAGATCAATTAAGGTACCGGTGGGAAATAGATCAGCAACCTTCAGTTCAGGATCTCTCTCACAAATCATATAATAAAAATAGTATTGATAAACAAAGTGGTCCCGGAGAAAGAAAATTACATGTTAATCTGCCCTTAGGAAAATCACTGGTACACGTATTCGTCAATGATCGATGTGGCAATGAGGACACGAGTGCGTTTATTGTGACTATTAAAGATTGTAAACAACCAACGCCGTTTTGCTTTAATGGTATAGTGACAGTCCTTATGCCTGCATCCCGTTCAATTACTATTTTGGCCAAAGATCTGGATGCCGGTAGTTATGACAATTGTACATCTAAAGAGAATTTGAGATATACTTTTTCCACAGACCTCTCCTTTGTAAACAAGACATTTACCTGTACGGATATAAAAGATGGAAAGAGTGAAATCTTTGCGCAGAATATTTATGTTTGGGATGATGCCGGTTTGTATGATTATTGCCAGACTTATCTCATGATACAAGATGGTTCGGGAAATATTTGCCCTGATTCTGACAGTGTTAATGGTGACAAGCTTTTACCTAAATTTAGTAAGGTTGCCAATTCAAAAGCATTTGAATATAATATAGCCAATGGTTCTGAATTTTTATTATTTCAAAACCGGCCAAATCCATTTAAGTCCTCTACCCTGATTCAATTTAATCTTCCGATGGAAGCAGTATTTGATCTTTCTTTTGCTGATG
>JBDTUE010000262.1:0-5867 GCA_040007895.1 Saprospiraceae bacterium
TTGGTGATGGACAATATGATGCTTTCATGAATGCAGTCAAAAAAATATTTCTGCTCCAGGGCAAAGAATTGCCTCCCCTTGTAGATTACAATGTGCACATACCTCCCGGAGGAAAGTCTGATGCGTTGTGTGAAACCATTATCACCTGGAAAAGAAATGGAAAAGAATTCAAAACACATGGTCTGGATAGTGACCAAACTGTTTCTGCGATCAAGGCTACTCAAAAGATGTTGAATATCATTTGATTCTTGCGTTAAGCTTCCTGCTTCTAATTAGATTGTTTGCTTCTGTTTATTTAGCCAATGATTTTTATTAATACAGATAATCATCGAATCAATTTTTATTTAAGAAATTTGGAATGAATAAAATATGCTTGAGTCTGAATTACTGATTGAACCTCCAGGACTCAAAGTGGTTTCAATGGTTATCAGTCGATGTTACTTATAATCAAAATTCATAATAATAAAAAAACCCTGGCTGATCGCACTTCAGAGACCAATAAACCAGGGTTATATGAAAAGACTCACTAAATCCGATACTAGTGGGCAATACAATATCTCCTTATGAAATGTCATAAGTAATAATTAAAAAGTATTGCCAGGTTAGAGTAGTTAGATCATTGCATCATCACTCAAGATGAATACACAGACCTGTTAGAGCAAGTTATCAGAACTGATTTGGGAGGATAATTTATTCTAAATTAACGATGTAATATTAATCACTAAGGTTGCATCATATTAGATCTTAACATGGATAAGATCTACTTTAACTAGTTTTTAATATTACCTGTTAAAATAAACTCTGGTACTTCCCCCCTTTAGGGTGATGGTTGATTTCATTTCTTTACGATCTCGCAAATAGGTGAGTTCTATTTTATCACCAACGTTTTTCTTAGAAAGTAATTCTTTTAGATGATCATAGTCATTAATAAAGGTTCCTTCAAAGTGTGTTAGTATATCTCCTTCTTCAAGGCCAGCTTTTTCCGCGGCGCCATCATTCATTACACGGGTTACTTTTAATTCGTCATTGAGAGATACACCAATATTAGGTTTTTTGGCTTCACTGCTATCGACCCTGATATTCATTGATCCTCCGAGATCTTCTCCGGATTTATCTTTTATTTCCACAGTGCCATCAGCATTCTTCTTAATGGTTACAGTTCGTTCTCTGTATCCTGAACCAGAGTTACTAAAAATGGATACACCCTTTCCATCACCATCTATAATTTTGACTTCATTATCTATTATTATCTTTTTCTCGTCTCCTGTACTGTCGGTAATGATTTTTACGACCCGGTCTCCTCTTTCATTCAGATCCGCATTTTTAACTGCATCCCCTTCAAGGATTTTCTTTTCAATGACTTCATTGCCATCCTTATCTGTGGATTTTTTAATAGTGATTACCTTTTTTTCATTTTTAGAACTGGACGAATGGGTCTTAGTGTCGGACTGAGCCTGGATGATAATAGAAAAAGAAAATAAAAGAATGAATAAACAGTATGATTTCATAGTTGATTTAGATTATAAAAATTTGGTCGCAAAAATAATTGATTTTAAAAGGTTGTGCTTTTAATCTTTTTTTCCAGATCCACTGAATTGAAAATTGGTATTGGCTTTCATTTCGATTCCGGTGGCATCTTCTATCAATTCTTTGTATTCCGCGTATGTTTTTTGATCTTGTTTTTTACCATTGACTTTCATTTCGCGTTCATTGATACTAAATTCATACTTTTCGCCGTCTTTAATAATTTGGTCATCGACCAGATGCTCCTGAATGATTTGGTCCAGTTTTCCTTTGCCGGACCAAAGATTAAATCCCTCTCTATCTTTAAATAATTTTCTATCACGCCATTCACCTTCTTTGAGTAGTTTTAAATGCTGCCCATCTAATAATTGTTTTTGTTTAAACAATTGTTCATCCAGCAATTTGTGATTCTGGTCAAGATTTAGTTTAAGTTCATCATTCCATTTTTCCCTGAGCAAACCGTCTTCTTCAAACTTTTGTTTAAGTTCTTTCATTTCATCCAGGTTCTTAAACTTCTCTTTAAACTCCTTCATGTAATCCTGATTTTTAAATTTCTCTTTAAACTCTTTCATGTCAATTACATCCGGCGAAAAATAAAATGCCCGAGGAGTGCCAGACCATCCGAGGCCCCTTCCATTATTAAAGTCTATAATCACATCTCCTTTATCATTTTTCAAAATCAATTTATCCCCATCAATGGTCATACCGCTTGAATCCCCTTCAATAATGTACTTGATATGGCCATCTGATCCAAAGGGTATTCCCTGTATTTTATTTCTTATTCTGATTGGTTCATCTCCGGACCAAGCATAAACTCGTGGGCGAACATCGATATTGGGGCTATAGCTATATGAATAGCTCTTTTTGTTTTTACTTTCTTTTTCTGCCTTGATCTTTTGGTCGTCTCCATCATCATCAAAATCGTAACTATAACTATAGGATCCTGGGGTACGTTCATAGTCCATGTACGTCCTGGCTCTTGCTTTGCTCTCAGGCATTTCTATTTCTTTTAATTCTTTAGTTAAGGCTTCCGTTTCTGCTTTATATTTTTCATATTCCCGGGGAGCAATAATTTTATCATCTACTTTTAGTTCTTTAATTTTTTTGTCCTCCAATGAAAGTTCTACTTTTTGTTTTCCATTGTCTTTGGTGATTTTTTCAATTTTCACTTTAGGTTTTGTAGTATCGGAAGACATGGTCGGATCCCATAAAAAAGATTTAGCCAAAGGCATAAAATTACTTGCCCTGGAGAGTATTTCGGAAGCAGGATGAAAGGCACTTCCCAATAACCATAGTATGGCAAGACTGCAAATAAGGATGGGAGCCTGGCCCCTGCTCATAGTAAATTCATTGGTAGTTCTTGTTTCAAACAACCGTTGAATACGGTGCAGCAATTGGTTTTTATGAGAAAAAGCCATAGCAAATAAAGGTGCTCTGTTTTGATCTTCCAGGGTGACCAAGGCCTTAGATAAGGCCATCCTTTCCGCACCCAATCTCAGTGCTATATCATCACAGCATTGCTCCCGGATGGATTTAATCGTTGAGGCAAACCACCAGACAGAAGGGTGGAAGAAAAATAAAATCTCAGACATGGAGATTATAAGATTTTGAAGATAATCTTTACGTAAAATATGCGCCAGTTCGTGAGCCAGTATTGCATAGGTCTCCTGAGGATTAAGCTGGTTAATCAGAGAGACTGGCAATAAAATAATTGGCCGGATATGTCCAAGCGTGATGGGCATTTCTATTTTTGCACTGGAGGCGAATAGAATGACTTTTTTAATTTCTGATGCCTGAATTAATTTATCGAACAAAGATTTTAATTCATTATCCTGAATAATGGTGGACTGTTTTCGAAGTAAGTTGATTTCTCTGTAACCAATGATCATCCTCAGACTTAATAAGAGTACTCCTATACACCAGACGAAGAATATGGAAGGGATATATGGAGTAATGCTTTGTCCCAAAGAAGTACCGCTTGTTGCCGTATTAAAAGATGAAGAATTATTGACATAAACCAATGTTCCAGGATGTATCGCTGACAAACCAAGAGCTTGTGTGTTCATTTGATTTCTTAAACTTATGCCAAATGCAATCATACATCCTACCGGTATCAACAGGAATAAGGCCATACCAATATTGTATTTTGTTCGGGCGCTCGCTGAATGAAATATATTGAGGTACGAATAATATATAAAAGCAAGGACCAGGCCGATCCAGATGGAATGCATCAAAGCCCATATCCATGCGTGCAATAGATCTTGTTGGTGTAAGGAGAATACCATAAGTAGTAAATTTTATTTGTTATTGGATTTTGATTCAAGGTTTGCGATAAATTCTTTGATCTTCTTCAACTCTTCTTTACTGGACTGATGCTGGCCGAGTGCCTGCAATACTAAAGTAGAAGCAGAACCTCTATAGGTAGCGTCCAGAAATTCGGAGAGAAGATTTTGTTGTGTTTCATGTTCTTTGACTATGGGCTCATAAATATGACTGCGTTGATCTGTATTTCTTTTGACTAATCCTTTGTCAGTCATAATCTGCATGAGTTTGAGTGTCGTAGTGTATCCGATTTCTTCTTTATGTTGCGCAGACAACATTTCGTTGACTATTCGTACTGGAAGCGGACCATGTTGCCATAAGATCTGAAGTATGGACAACTCACTATCTGTGGGTTTGATTGATTTTTTCATGAATAATATAGTATCAATTTTTTTAATACGAATTGTTTCGTAACACAAGTATACAGAATTCATTCCGAGGAAGTCAAGCTTTATTACGAATATATTCGTATATTATGAAAACATTAACTTTTCGTTTATTGGAATTAAATGCAACTTATGCAATCCAATTCTGTCTTTTAATCGTTTATATTAAAGTTAAATGTCCGTTTAAAGCCAATATTAGTCTAATTACGGATCGTTTGATTTTTTAAATACTCATATTTGAAAGCACTTATACTTCATTTTTATTATTCATTACATGATGAAGAAGATTTTATGGCACGCAGTATCCAGAGGCGCTCTGATCAGGAGCAAGCCTGCTGAAAGTGCACCTGTGCTTCGCTCAATAACCAATGGTACCTGGTTGGGTGTAATTAAAGAATTTGGCGAATGGATTTATGTCATCGGCAAAGAATGTACCGGATGGGTATCTAAAAAAGAATTAGGTTCATTGGAAACCAAGCTCCTGCACATTAAAAAGAATGACGACGATTTACTGAGGATTGGATATAGTATCTAACCTAGTCTCTACTTATTTTCTATTCTTATTTTATTTAGAGGACCAAAGCATCTAAATTTTTCTCCTTAAAATAGACATTACATATTTCGCTGGCTTGTGCCAGGATGGTTTGGATCGTAGGATAATCCGTACCCAAAATAGTCATAGCTTTATCGGGTTTACCAGAATTTCCTAATCGGATTTTTTTAAACACTTCTTCCAGGATATGAATCCGCAAACCCTGATCCTTTAATTTGCCTAGTGAAGATATAATCCAACTCAAGGACAGAAATACATTTTTATCCAACAAAATATATTCTTTAAGCAATGGCATTTCCGGCAACTTATTATAGGGTGAACTAATAACTTCCGGAGTAATGTATTTTTTTAAAAATGGTTTAACGGGTTTAATATCCTTAAGTTTTATTGCACCTCCCAAAGCTTGTGGATAAATACTAAGCCATCGGATTCTTCTACGCATTTCATGGAGATCAGCTTCGACATTTTTAAAAGAAAACTTAGTGCCTGAAGCAAAGCTTTTGATCGCTTTGATTTCCTTCAGATAACTCTGCTTTAAAACAATCATTTCTTTAGTTTCTTTCTCTATCCAGGGAAATGCCTTTAAACTTTTTCTGATTTTATTGATCTTCTTTCCATTGAGCCACTTGCCCTCTTTTAATAACATATTTAATGTTTGCAATGCCTGGTCAGTCTTTGAATGAAGAAATACATTGACTTTTAAAGCAACGTTTTTATTATCCGCAAACTCTTTTTCAAAGGAAGCGTAATAGTCTAAAACACCCAGGCTGTCTTCCAGGCTTTTAAAGCGTTCATTTAACTTATTCATTTTTTTTGATGCGTAGACATTCCCATAGATTCTGGAAAGACCTTCAAGCATGAACATTGGGGTTCGAAGATCATTCTTGAATAACCAAAGCCCAGGTTGTTTGTCTTTTAGCGATTCCGTTAGGAGTTTTTCCGCTTTAGCCAATTGAAATTCAAATTGAGTATAACCTATTGACATATTTGACCAATGAATACTGATGATGAAAGATAAATATAAACAAACATATTAAAGGAGAGGCACTCCTGCATGGACATACACAACAAAGACACAACAA
>JBDTUE010000263.1:0-5857 GCA_040007895.1 Saprospiraceae bacterium
TCTTTAGAATTCATGTTTTCCGCTTGTAGAATGGTATAATCTTCAGGAATAGAAAGTGCGGCCAATGAATTGATTTTATTGACGAGATATTGAACACTATCTTTTGGTTCCAATCCTGATTTTTGACAAGCGCTTAATACACCTGTAACTATAAAAAATATGAAATAGCGTTTTATGTTCATAGTATATCGACTACTACAACTATAAACGACTTTTTAAGTTAGCACGTCAAGGTGATTAAATTAAATAATGCTGAAACAATCTGACAATCATTAATTAAACTGTAAGAACTCTAAAAATGAAGTTCAGGAGTCAAAATAGTTAACTTCGAATTTATCACTTCTGGATTAAGCACTGTATATTTTTTCCCTTTTTTGGATGCCTGAATAGTCTTTAATTGAAGCTCAGAAGGTAAATAAATATTGCATTTAGCCGAATCCGTTGTACTGAACCATTGCAACTCCATAGTCGACCAATCCATGTCCACGGTAGATTGAGCAACTTTTATTCGAGGTATGATCGTACCGTCTTTAATCATAATAATAGATTCTATGGGGCCCGGTGCGATTTTATGCCACCCTTCATTATAAATCTTACCGGATTGATAATCTATCCATTTTCCTTTGGGAAGATATACATCGCGTGAGGTTTGATTTTCTTCAAACATAGGTGCAACCAGGATATCGGATCCAAACATATATTCATTTTCAATGTCCCATGCACCCCTGTCGTCGGGAAACTCAATGAATAATGCCCTGGTCATTGGCAATCCATGTTCCGCTGCCACCTTGGCTTGTGCATATACATACGGCATCAGTTGGTATTTTAGCTCAATAGTCTTCCTGAAATAATCCTGGAATGCTGTTCCATAATCCCATGGCTCTTTAGGCGGTTGACCATGACATCTTGTATGCGATGATAACGCACCAAATGGCAACCATCTTCGATAAAGATTTTCAGGGGTGCGCTTTGTAAACCCCCCGATATCATGACTCCAGAATGTAAATCCGGATAAACCTAAAGACAATCCTCCTCTCAACTGCGCTTCCATACCCATGTCTGAAGTTTCTGCATCACCTCCCCAATGTATAGGATACCGCTGACTGCCGGCCCAGGTACTGCGTGCCCAAATAATCCGTTCCTGATGGGTATCATTGATGAGATCAGAAACAATCTTATTATACCTCAATGGATAAAGATTATGTTCATAAAATCCAGTATGCCCATTAGCATAAATCCCATTGTATGGTGCTGCTTCTCCAAAGTCTACTTTAATAGCAGATACACCAAGATCTAATAATCCCTTTATCTTGTTACGATACCACTCAATTGTTTTTGGATTTGTAAAATCAAGTACGGCGTCTTCAAACGGGATATTGCCACCGGCATTCTTTACATGAAGTCCCTGGCTTACGATTTCAGGAAACAATTTATTCTTTGGAACGAAATAAGGCAATTGCCAAAGACAACTTTTAAATCCATCCTTTTTAAGATCTGCAATCATACCTTTTGGATCCGGAAATCTAGTTTTAGAAAATTCATAATCACATCTCCAATCGGTTTCAAACCAACCGGTATCAAAATGCAAGACATCAGAAGGTATTTTATTTAACCGCAGTTTAGCTGCTACGTCTCTCCCATCTTTTTCTGAAAAATAAGTGATTCGACTCATCCAAAGACCAAACGACCATAGCGGAGGCATATTGGCTTTTCCGGTAAGGTCAGTGTATTCATCCAGGATCTCTTTGGGTTTCCCCAGGAATACAAACAAATCTAATGCTTCATCTCCTATTAATAATGCGTTGGCGGCACCGTACGAGTTACCAAAATCACAGGTGATCGGTGTAGAAGTATGCATGAACATCCCATACCCCCTGCTGCTCATAAAAAAAGGAATAGGTTTATACATATATGGAGTCTCCACTCCATTTGGGTCGCAGGTATACAGGTTTATCTTTTGTCCATACTTATTTAGTTTAGTAAATGACTCACCACATCCGAATATTTTTTCATCCGGAGACAACGTAAACACCGCGCCGAAACTCCGCGAATAATCCGCTGCTCTTCGTACATAACAAAATGGAAGATTCGCACAAAATCCTTTGTTATCACTGTTTGATCGTGTCTTAGTCAATGAATTTCCCATTGAATCAAAAAATTCAACTCCCCAGGGATATTCATACACCTTCACCATACCCTGTTGATTTTTATATTGATGTCCATTGGATATTTTCGAATAAACCCAACTATCATCTTTGGTGATTTTTCCCGGAATCATCAGTGTATCTTCCATCAATTCACCTTTACCACTTTGCATCACCATCCTGACTGTATTAGCCGAAATAAATTCCAAATGAAATGGCCAGGAGGGATCCGCTGCATATTCCCTGGCTGGAAATTCATTCTGTCCTATTCGTTTCATTCCATGTTGTTCATAGTCAAATGCATGAGCAGGGAAATATTCTGATCTGCGCCATAGTACTTCCCCACTGGCTGTAACCGGATTAAACGTTTTTAAACTATCTGCTACGAAATAAGTATTGTGATAATCTTTAAAATCTTTGCTAAGGTCGACTGGCTCATTCAAAATACTCTGAGCAGACTGTCCCATTATGGTTTGATTACTTAAAGAAGCGACTATTGAAAGAATGATTATTAGTTTATACGGTCTGATACTCATAACAAGCGAAGGTTTTAAAATGTACGATCAAAGCTATTGAATAAAACAATAGCTGCGAAATTGAATGGACATTGTTTGATCAAGATATCCTTTAGATTAATAAATCGATATTACGCTTTAGAAATTTCTAAGCGTAATCCGATGATTGAAAATTAATGAATTGCGAACATTTATTTTGGAGGAATTCATTCATTTTCAATATCGGGGTTAACCCTGACAAGTAATTGCTTTACAATTACTTCGTCAGCTGATGACGATTAATGTCACAATCCTACCGAAAGCGTAGGACCCGGAGGGCAGAAAATCGTTTACTAACGATTTTTCTGGGATAAACTTTTATACCACCGGATTTAGCTCAGAAAGCAATAAGGGCAAACCGGATCTCCATTCTCCGTCAAAATAAAATTCGATGGCATATTTACCTGCCTGCTCAAACTTTAATTGATTGAGTTGAAGCGCAAAATTTACAGTGGCGTGATGACCTATGGCAGGAGTAGAGACTTGAATTTTACCTTCAATATTCTTGACTATTTCATTTCCCTTGTTATCAATGATTCTGATCTTCAACATATGATCACCTTGTTCATCTTCAGAAAACCGGAGCCGCAGTGCTACTGAACAGGAAGGATGGATACAGGGATACAGTTTCGGAAAGATAGTGTCAAACGTGCCGACGATTACAAACTTACCTTTCATATCCTGAGCATAGTCACACAGGGTGAAGATTTCTAATTCCATGGAACGAAATTACGATTTACGAATGACGATTTACGAATGAAGCATCCGTATGAATCTCATTCGTAACTCGTCATTCATAATTCGTAATTCTCCACATTGGACGAAACATTAATAATTCAATCCTATATCATCGAAGTAAACAGTATAATCGCCTGGTGCATTGCTATATTCCTTGATGTAGAGAGCGGTAAGTTTTGCCGGGTTACCAAGATCAGAAATCTTTACAGTGAAATCGGTCCAGGCTCCTTCTATTACAGTAACAGTGACCCCATCATTTTCATTTATACCTATATTCACTTTCTTTCCGTTGGATCCAGTACCTCCATAGATCGAAACTTTTAGTTTAGAATAACCCTCAAGAGTAATATTCGCACCACCGAGTTGTAATGGTACTCCCCAATTACCAACATAATCTACTCGAACTGACTTGGTACCTCTTTTAACCGGAGAGGTATTGTCCAAATCTTTGGTGCCACCCCATCCGCCACCTACCCAGCCGTTCCAATTACTATTCATACCATCTTCATAAATGGGGAAGTTGAGACCTTCTGTTACTACAGTGGAAGTCAATTCCTGAGCAGATTGAGATGTAACAGTAGAATTAAGTACGGAAAAAGTAAGTTTGCCGGAAATAGCACCGGAGGGTACTTTAACGACGATTTGAGTAGGTGTTTTACTAATAAAAGATGTTACTGAACCGGATGCTCCAACGAAAGATATTCCAGTGACTATATCCAAATTTGCACCATCAATAGTAAGATTTTCACCTGGGCTGATTGGATTCGGTGATAAATTAGTGGTAGAAGGTAATACGACGTCAAGGGCAAGATTTGAGACTGTACTGACTCCGGATGCAGACACGAACGTCAATGAACCTTTAGTTGTGCTGGCAGGAACTTTTACTGTCAATTGAGTAAGAGCCTGGTTGGTGAATGAAGTAACAGGGCCACTGACTCCGGTAAACAATACTTGCTTTACCAAATCGAGATTAGTACCTGAGATAACCAAATCTGTTTGATGTTTAACCGGATTGGGTGAAAAACTTACACCAACGGGTAAGACAACATTCAGGACGGAATCTGATTCGATAATGCTTGAGACTGTGCCACTATAAGTCAAAACTAATTTGCCGGTCTGGGCATCATCTGGAACTTTGACAACTAATTTATCAAAGGCCTGGCTGACAAATGCCGTTACAGATTTGTCCCTTGTAAAAGCAACTTTGGTAATCCAATTCAAATAGCTACCATTGATCGTAATGTTTTCACCAGGACGAGCCTGTGCGTTAAAAGATACTATTTTGGGGGCAACGGTAAAATCAATCAAAGCCAATGATTCGATATCACCTTCAGAAGTTTTAAGTTTGATCTTGCCCCTGACAGCTGCATTTGGGATTTTGAGAAGTATCTGTTCTTCTGTCTGCTGAACAAAATTATTTTTGTCCACCGTAGCACCACCTGTAAATTCAACCGAATTTACTTTTTGTAAATTATTTCCGATCAGTCTAAGCGTATCTCCATGTTTTACTCCGGAAGGACCGAAGCTAAGTAATTCAGTCTTAGTAGAAATTTCAGGATCTTTATCACAAGCAATAAAAATCGCAAGCATGATGGTGACAATACTTAACCAAGTAAGTCTTATGCCTTTATTTATATTTTCAATTTTCATGTTTTCGATTATTTATTTTTCTTTAATCACTTTAGGAACGATACGTAAATTATCAAAACAGATATCGGCATCGAGATCACCGGGGCCTTGCACCAATAACCGGCACCAGTACCCGTCTGCATTGATAGTTAGTTTGTTCGGAAACTTAGCAACTACTTCTTCAAAAGGAATAGTGATCGTACGCCATAGACCTTTCGTATCCAACGGAGGACTCCATTGATATTGATCGTTGTATTCTGAAGTTAATGCCATATTGAAACGCACAATACTAGCCGTGTACGGTTTGACTGTATTGACTTCAAACTTGAAATAATAATCTTCTGGTTTTAATATTGCCGCATCCGGTATGTTTTTGCTGTGAGACGGCATAGCAGTTGCAGGGCCACCGGCTAATTCGTTCCAACTCCAGGCCCCCGTAAATTTGTTGTATCGGATATAATTGCCATTAATTTTTGGAGGATCCGTTGGGCCAGGATTAGTGACGACGTAGTTGGCATTCCACCAACCTTCATAAGGATCGCTGTCAATAAACATCGGCCTGTTATCCCGGAATAAAAAGTTTGATTTGACTTCGCCGAAATTAGTAGTAACGGTTATTTGGCCTGGTTTGGCATTCGCCGGAACTCTTACTTTAAGCACCAGGTCAGTAACTTCTACAATTTCACCTAATGCGTTCCCTTCGAAAGTCACTTTAAGTGGCGGATAAAAATAATTACCGTGAATCACTACGATATCATTTGCATTCCCATATTCACAATCCATATCGGAAAT
>JBDTUE010000264.1:0-5846 GCA_040007895.1 Saprospiraceae bacterium
ATGAAGTTTCATTCATTTCGACCATAAAGGTTGATTCACCGCTGGAGATATTATCGGATGCACCTACCCGTGAAAATATTTTATCTATCAAACCAATTGTTGCTGCTTCAGCTGGAACGAAACTACCCATTTGTCCCATCAGGCAAATCAAAGCTGTCATCCTGAGAATTGCAGATTTTCCGGACATATTGGGTCCTGTGATCATCAGGATTTGCTGATCTTCATTGTTTAGATAAAGATCATTGGGAATGTATTGCTCTCCGGGTTTAAGATTTTTTTCAATGACCGGATGACGACCTTGTTTGATATGAATCACGAATGATTCATCGATGACCGGTCGATGATACTGGGATTGAACAGCGCTTTGAGCAAATGAAAGTAAACAATCCAGCCTCGCAATTAAATGAGCATCCTGTTGAATGACTTGTACATCTTCCTTGATGATCATGACTAGTTCTCTGAACAGTTTTTCTTCCAGATCATTAATTTTTTCTTCAGCTCCCAGGATCTGACCTTCGAGTTTTTTTAATTCATCCGTAAGAAAACGTTCAGCATTAGCAAGCGTTTGTTTTCGAACCCATTCGGGAGGAACCTGATCTTTAAATTTATTTGTGACTTCAAGATAATAACCAAATACACTATTAAATCCAATTTTTACAGGGATTCCGGTTCGCTGAAATTCTTTTTGCTGGAGTTGAATTAAAAGCTCCTGGGCATTAGATACGATGTACCGGTGTTCATCCAGTTCTGCATTGGCGCCTTCTTTGAAGATGCCACCCTTATTAGTTACGACAGGTGCATCGTCTTTAATCTTTTGATCAATCATTTGATGCAAAGGGCTGCAAGGTTGTACTGCTTCACCAAGTGGAATTAATTCCTTATGTCCGCTTGATATCAAAAGCGATTGCAGATGAGGTAAGGCATCTAAAGCTCTTTTTAATTGAACTGTTTCCCGGGGGGAGATTCGGTCCATAGCTGCTTTATTGATCAATCTCTCCAGGTCCCCAACCTGAAGTATCAAAGCATGATATGAATCCAGCTGATCATAATGATCTACGAAATACTGAACGACATCCAATCGTTTATTAATTGCTATATGATCTATGAGTGGAAGAATCACCCATTTGTACATCAACCGGGACCCCATGGGAGATACGGTACTATCGATCACCTGGATGAATGATTTGCCACGGTCTGCATTGCTGTTTAATAATTCCAGGTTCTTAATGGTGAACCGGTCAAGCCAAACGTATTCTGCTTCCGGAATGCGTTGAATATTGCGGATATGATCAATAAGATTTTCTGTGGACTTTAAATAGTGTAAAGCTGCCCCTCCAGCGACCTGGCACAAAAACATTTCGTCAATACCAAATCCTTTCAGACTAATCACTTCAAATTGGGCCAACAGTTTTTCCCTGGCAAAATCGAATTGGTAGATCCAGTCATCAATGCCATAAGTATAAAACCTATCACCAAATCTTGATACAAAATTTTTAACGGTGTTTTTAGCAAGAATGATTTCTGAGGGATTAAAAGATTGAAGGAGCTTTTCGATATAAAAGAGATCTCCTTCGGCTACCATAAATTCTCCGGTCGAAATATCGATCAATGCAAGTCCATGGATATCCTTTGGTCCATAATGCAGGCTGGCCAGAAAATTATTTTTTTTATGATCCAGCATTTGCTCGCCGGTGATGACACCTGGAGTAATCATTTCTGTGACTGCGCGCCTTACCACTTTGCCTGGCGTTGGTTTTTCCATTTGTTCGCAGATGGCAACTCTATATCCGGCTCTGACCAGCTTAGGCAAATAGGTATTCAAAGAATGATAGGGAAATCCTGCCAATTCAATAAAACTGGACCCGTTATTGCGCTTGGTTTGGATTATTCCCAATACTCTTGCCGCTGTAATCGCATCTTCTCCAAAAGTCTCATAAAAGTCACCTACTCTGAATAACAAGATGGCATCCGGATATTTGCCTTTGATCGTGGCATACTGCCCCATGAGTGGAGTAGCCGAGTTATCCTCTGCAGATGATTTTGGATTTTTAGAAGGGCGAGCCAAACGAGTTCGATTGATTTTACATTAAAGATAAGGAACCACTAAGGGCAATCAAGGAAATAAAAATGAAAAAATTAAACAGAACTATTAGCAATCATTTACGGTAAGGCCAAAAAACTACAATTCATACTTAAATGATTTGTTTGAAATCTAAGACACAAAACAAATCTAATTTTTTATACTCGCATCCTGTATTCCCAACAATCCCAGCATAAATGAATATTCATCAGCCCGCTCATGTAGTCTTTGAAATCGTCCTGAAGCACCACCATGGGACCCGGTCATATTCGTCACTAAAAGCAAGGAATTATTATCTTTTTTCAATTTACGTAGTTTAGCTACATACTTTGCGGGTTCGAAGTATTGTACCTGGCTATCGTGCAAGGAAGTGTGCACATAAATATTTGGATATTCTTTTGCTTCCAGATTATCATAAGGAGAATACGTTTTCATATAATCATATTCTGCTTTGATATTAGGATTGCCCCACTCCGTGTATTCTCCGGTAGTCAGAGGTATTGAAGGATCAGACATCGTAGTGAGTACATCTACAAAGGGTACTCCAGTAATGATCCCTTTGAAAAGATCGGGCCTCATATTGGTAACTGCTCCCATCAGCAATCCTCCGGCACTACGACCTGACACAAAGAGTTTGTCTTTAGAAGTATATTTTTGATCAACAAGCCATTGAGAGCAGTCAATGAAGTCGGTGAAGGTATTCATCTTATTCATCATCTTACCTTGTTCATACCACTTAAAACCCATTTCCATACCACCACGAATATGGGCAATACCGCATACGAATCCACGGTCGATCAGACTCAGCCAGCTTGAATTAAATTCAGGATCGTATGTGCTCCCATATGATCCGTAACCTATCAAATAGCAGGGAGAAGAACCATCGTGTTTGATTCCTTTACGATAGATTAATGAAAGGGGCACTTTGGTCTTGTCCCGGGCTTCGACCCAAATTAATTCGGTTTCATAATTATTAGTATCGAATCCACCTAAAACAGGTTGAACTTTTTTGATTTCTTTAGTTTTAGAATTCATATTGTAATCAATCGTAGAAGGAGGGGTCTTAAATGAATTGAAGATATAGCGTAACGTATCTGTATCGTATTCAAAGTTTGCACCTAATGTCGCTGTATAAGTTGGCTCACCGAAATCAATAAAATGTTCTTTTCCATCTGACCATTGTCTGATCATGATTTGGTTCATTCCATTTTTTCGTTCCTGGATGACCAGTTGATTTTTAAATATTTCAAAATTTTCAATCAGGACATTTTCATCATGAGGGATTACATCTGTCCAGTTTTCAACGGAAGGTTTAGTAATAGGTGTTTTCATTACTTTGAAATTTTTTGCACCATCCTTATTGGTCAGAAGATAAAACTGATCTCCATAATGTTCCATTGAATAATAAAAATCTTTAACCCTGGGTTTGATCAACGTAAATTTTCCTTTCGGATCATTAGCAGACATTACATGAGCTTCGACATTTTGTGTATAACCATGATTCATGAAGATGTATTGATCCGATTTTGATTTTTGTAATCCAACATATGCAGTCTCATCTTTTTCTACAAAAAGCAATTCATCCTTAGTGTTGCCCAAAGTATGTCGCCACACTTTATCACTCCTCAATGTCACGGCGTCTTTAGTATCATAAATGATAGTTTTGGAATCATTGATCCATTCCATACTTCCTGCGGTTTCGAATCGATCGGGTAGGAGTGTGCCTGTCTTTAGATTTAGAATGTAGGATGTAAATAAATTGCGGCCTGTCGTGTCTACAAAATACATCATGTACTTATCATCAGGACTTACATCCAGTCCTCCGGCAAGCATATAAGCATGTCCTTCTGCAAGTTGATTTACATTTAATAATACCTGTTCCTGTGCAGAAATAGATCCCTTTTTCCTGCAAAAGATGGGATATTCTTTACCGGTCTCAAACCTCGTATAATAATAATAACCGTGCTTCAAATAAGGTACACTGCTATCATCTTCTTTTATGCGTCCTTTTAATTCATTAAATAAATCTTCTTTAAGGGCTTTGACCGGTGCCAACACACTATCTGCATAAGCATTCTCCGCATTTAAAAAATCTACTACAGCTTTATCTTCCCGTTGGTTAAGCCAATAATAGGGATCTACTCGTGTATCTCCACTCACTGTCAGGTCTTTGGGTACTTCTTTTGCAACCGGTGGGTGGAATTGTTCAGGATGAAATATATTTTTAGTCATTGTATTTTTTTGTTCTGGCCTGGATTGACATGCGAATATGACAGTCAAAGCAATTAGGGGAAATAATTTTTTCAAGGTATTGAGATTTAAAAAGCTTTAAGAAAACAGACCATGGATTTTGCTGTCAATCATATTAATGATTTTACCAAGGTCTTCGTTTCGGTTAATAAAATCCAGGTCATCAATGGGAATGATCAATAATTTGGATGAATAACCATCTATCCAATCATCATATTTTTTATTTAATTTTTTCAGATAATCGAGACTCATATTGCCTTCATAGTCCCGTCCCCGGGTCTGAATATGGTCCACCAGGGTTGAAATATTGGCTTTTAAATAAATCAATAAATCTGGTGGTTCGACCTGTGAAACCATCGTATTAAAAAGATGCTGATAGGATTCAAAATCCCGCTTGGTCATCAAACCCATTTCAAATAGATTGGGAGCGAAAATATTAGCGTCCTCGTAAATAGTTCGGTCCTGAATCACAGGAGTCTCTCCGGATCGGATAGCAAGGATTTGTCGGTACCGGCTGTGTAAAAAATGGATCTGGAGGTTAAATGACCACCGGTTCATATCAAAATAAAAATCGGATAGATAGGGATTATCGGATGCATCTTCATACATCACTTCCCAATGATAGTGTTTGGCAAGTTGAGTGGCCAATGAGGTTTTACCGGCACCTATATTGCCGGCAATGGCGATATGTTTAATGGGGTTAGTATCCATTTCAGTTTGCAAGATAATAAAATCAATACTTAATAAAGCGAGTCATCAGGCGCTCACAGCATGGATTCTTGTCCTGTTTTCCCAGCCAGACATCCAGGTCAATAAATCTTTAAAATCGTACCTTTAGCGATCAAATCGAGGGAATCATCTAATTATTCTTTATGCAAGTAGACAGTGCATTAATTTTGAAACTTGAATCGTTGGCGTTATTGGAGCTTTCTGAAGATGAAAGAGTCATGCTTCAAAAAGACCTGGAGCATATCATCGGGATGGTAGACAAATTGCAAGAGATCGATACTACGGGTCTGGAACCTTTAATTCATCTTGGCAATTATCAATCCATACTCAGAGAAGATCAGGTGAAGGGACAATTAAGCAGGGAAGACGCTTTATCTAATGCTGACATCAAAGACGAAAAATATTTTTTAGTACCTAAAGTGATAGAAAAATGAGTGCAATGATAGAAATCCATGGATTGACCAAAACCTATATCATGGGATCGGACACGGTACAAGCACTCAAAGGTGTCGACCTTACTATTCACAAAAATGAATATACTGCATTGATGGGTCCATCCGGTAGTGGAAAGTCAACCTTGATGAATTTATTGGGTTGCCTGGACAGCCCGACCAGCGGCACCTATAATCTGAATAGTCATGACGTAAGTACGATGGATGATGGCGAACTCGCTGAGATCAGGAATAAAGAAATTGGCTTTGTATTCCAGACATTTAATTTATTGCCGAGGCTCAGCGCGTTGGATAATGTTGCCTTGCCATTGATCTACGCAGGAATGAATAAATCC
>JBDTUE010000265.1:0-5777 GCA_040007895.1 Saprospiraceae bacterium
ACTCCGATCTTATCCCTATCTTTGCGGCCCAATTCAAAAAAACATGGCTGGAGAAAAAATAATATTTTCAATGGAAGGGGTCAATAAGATCTACCCCCCTAACAAACAAGTTCTAAAAAATATCTACCTCAGTTTTTATTACGGTGCCAAGATCGGAGTACTTGGTCTCAACGGATCCGGTAAATCCAGTTTGCTTCGCATCATAGCTGGAGTTGATCAAAACTACCAGGGCAAAGTAATCTTTGATAAAGAATATAAAATCGGTATGCTGGAACAGGAACCTATCCTGGATCCTGAGAAGACAGTGCGCCAGGTCGTCGAAGAAGGAGTGGGTCCTTTGGTAGCTCTGATGAAGGAATACGAAGATGTCTGTAATAAACTAGCTGAGCCCCTCGATGACAATGAAATGAATAAACTCATCGAAAAACAAGCTACCCTGATGGATCAACTTGATCAGCAAAATGCGTGGGAACTAGATCATAAACTCAATACCGCAATGGAAGCATTGCGATGTCCAGAAGAAAACCAGGTCATCAAAGTTTTATCCGGAGGTGAAAAAAGACGCGTAGCATTATGCAGATTACTTTTAAGCAATCCTGATATTTTATTATTGGATGAGCCTACCAACCACTTAGACGCAGAAAGTGTATTGTGGCTGGAACAATACCTCCAAAACTTTCCTGGTACGGTCATTGCCGTAACCCATGATCGATATTTCTTAGATAATGCGGCAGGATGGATCCTAGAGCTGGATCGTGGCGAAGGTATTCCTTACAAAGGCAATTATTCAAGCTGGCTCGAGCAAAAAACTAAACGATTAGAGCAGGAAGAAAAACAAGAAACGAAACGGAAAAAAGCCCTTGAAAGAGAACTTGAATGGGTGCGTATGTCGCCTAAAGCAAGACAATCAAAAGGAAAAGCCCGGCTTAATGCGTATGATAAATTGATCAATGAAGAAGTAAAAGAAAAAGAAGCAACACTCGAGCTCTATATACCTCCCGGACCAAGACTTGGTGACGTGGTCATAGAAGCCAAAGGATTGACTAAAGGTTTTGGTGATCGGATTTTATTTGAGAACCTCACATTTTCTATACCCAAAAACGGAGTAGTAGGAATAATAGGACCCAATGGTGTTGGAAAAAGTACTTTGTTCAAGATCATCATGGACCTGGAAAAAGCAGAAAAGGGTAGTGTGACTATTGGGGACACAGTACACCTTTCTTACGTAGATCAAACCCATAAAGATCTGGATCCTGAAAAGTCTATCTATGAGGTGGTCAGCCAGGGCAATGATATTCTTACTATTGGAAAAACGGAGATCAATGCAAGGTCATATCTCGCACGATTTAACTTCACCGGCAGTGATCAACAGAAAAAAGTAGGTGTTCTTTCCGGTGGTGAACGAAATCGTCTACATCTTTCGATGACTCTTAAAGATGGTGGAAATGTATTGTTGCTCGATGAACCTACCAATGATATCGATGTCAATACCCTAAGAGCTCTTGAAGAAGCTATTGATCATTTTGCGGGTGCCGTATTAGTTATCTCGCATGACCGGTGGTTTATGGATAGATTAGCAACCCATATCCTTGCATTTGAAGACGATGGCAACGTGGTGTTTTTTGAAGGCAATTTCAGTGATTACGAAGCTAAAAAGAAAGAAAGACTTGGAGATCTGACACCCAAAAGACCGAAGTTTAAGAACGTGATTAATAGATGAAGCGAATGACGAATGATTCGATTGATGAATGATCCGAATGGCTCAAAATTTGTCAATTGTCAATTGTCAATCGTCAATTGTCAATCGTCAATTGTCAATTGTCAATCGTCAATTGTCAATTCCTAAACTGGAACTACCACCAAACCATTGATAATCCTCGGGGTAAACATGGTGCTTTTAGGAGGTAAAATCTTTTTGTTCACGAGTATTTGATGAGCAGTAAGCAAAGGCAATATAATAATGAATGCTTTTGAATGTTTCTCAAGGATGAGTTTGTGTTCTTCATCGTTGGCGGGATATTCTACATATTTAATTCTTTTGCTCTTAGATTCATCACGGATATTAAAAACCGGTCCCAAAACATATTTGGAAAAATTAAGGTGAATAGGAGCTTTGTTTTTAACCTTTAATTTGAATCTGAATATTTTATCCTGGCAAAGGAGGTGAATGATACCTGGTTTTGATTGAATTCGGTCTACTTCTTTCCAGCCAATGGATTTTTTTTTCATTCGATCCAATACGGCCTGATAAGATTCAGCATTTAATTTTTTAATAATTCGGTAAAACGTGGAAACCTGCATTTCCTGAGGAGCAAAATAAATGGATAAGATGGATTTTGGATGTTGAGCGGAGTGTACATGGGCGAGAGAAGCAAACCGATGATGTCCATCGGCAATAATAGCTGAATGAACTTTAGTTAAAAAAATTTTAGTGATCTTCATAATGAGCACCGGGGAATTTATTTTCCAGAGCCGTTGCATGGTTTGATGATCCGGAAACTTAATCACCAGGATTGGCTGAGAGTTAAGTTTACATTCTGATAAGATTTGTTGTAAAGCGGCATTTTTGTGCATCAGTAACGCAGCCGGTTTGATCATTGCTTTCCTGGCGGCGTGTAGGGTCCGGTGCAGTTTTTCTTTGACCGCAATCGTATGTTCATGACGAAGTATCGAATCCTCCATGTACTCATCCATGGATGTTAAGGCGATCAACCCGGTGGATGTGTGCCGATGATCTTGTATCTCGAGGATATAATAACAAGGTAGATTGTCTGCCGGTTTGAAGACTGATTGGCTAAGGACTTCGTTAAAATTTTCCCGCATATGCTGGTAAAAGGCATCATCAAAACTGATTTTACTCAGATCAGGTATATAACCTTTAAAAGGGAAAATCTCCATGAATGTGAAACGCTGTGTACCTTAAAAATAAACAATACTCTTAACCATAATGAATATTTTATATAATATTTTCCACGAACAATACAATCTGCTTACCTTCCATCTTGAATCGACTACTTTACTACTGTTCTGAATGAATCCGCTGTCTTCGGGTCTTTTAAAGCCTGAAACGCTTAAAAAGACTTCGTTTATTCTTTTTATGATAACTGCTATAGTTATCGCTCTTCAACATTATTATAAACCTAGTTTCAATAATTTTAAAGTTTTTGTTTCAGCCTTTCAGCATCTTCTCGATTTAAAAAACTTACATGATTATTATCCTGCTGAACACGACGATCAATTTTTATACGCTCCGCCTGCAGCAGTTTGGCTAAGTTTTTTTTCCATATTTAAGACTGGTATTTCTATTATACTATGGAATGTATTTACCACGTTGAGTTGGTGGTTGGCTATTTATCATCTGCCCAATATTGACCTTCAGGTAAAAAACAAAATTGCATTTTTTGCTTTTATTGAATTGACTACCTCCCTGCACAATCTGCAGACTAATCCACTATTGGCAGCCATGATTGTGGCCAGTTTTATTTTATTAGAAAAAAATCAGATCTGGAAAAGTCATTTTATTACAGCGCTGGCTTTTTTTACAAAAGGTATCAGCGGCGCAGGAGTATTCCTTTTGTTGTTCTACAATTCCTTTTTGAAGAATGTTTTTAGTTTTTTTATTGCTTTCATTGTAGTAGCTATGTTGCCGGCTTTGTTCGTAGGTCTTCAAGCATTGCCAGGCCTATATATAGATTGGTTCCGGGTGCTTTTGGATGATCATAAAGTAAATAGTGGAATCTCTGTGATTGGATTAATACACAATAATATAAGCAAAGGAATTAATGGTTACATCATCCAAGGAGTCGGTTTACTCCTGTTTTTTATTGATTTGATATATATAAGGATGAATAAAAAAAATACCTTCGGCTGGAGATTTTTTGCACTGAGTTTTATATTGATTTGGGTGATCCTTTTTAATCATGCTGCTGAAAGCAGTGGATATATTTTCGGTGTGACTGGTGTGGCACTTTGGCTTTTCAACAAAACGCCGGACAAGATAGATCGTGTCTTGTTTTTTATGGTATTGTTTTTTACCATATTGGCTCCAACAGATTTGTATCCAAAAGTATTCAGGGTATTTCTTTACGAACATTCTATCAAAGCTTTACCTATCCTCCTGGTATGGATTAAAATGCATTTCGATTTATTTAAATCATCTTCACCATTTGAACTAAAGCATCTTGGTTGATGTAGAAATCATATTACCATGTTATAACCCTCATGAAGGATGGGCTCAGTTAATTTATAAAAACATGAAGGAGCTGGGATGTAAGCATCCTCAATTAAGTATTGGTTGTATCGTAATCAATGATGGAAGTACGAGTGGATTTACGATTGAAAATATGCAATTTTTAAATGCCATGGTCCCCAATTGCCAGGTATATAGTTATACCCGGAATAAAGGAAAAGGGTATGCTGTTCGGTATGGCATTGAACGAAGTGTCGCATATTATCTCATGTATACCGATATCGATTTTCCGTTCGAACTATCCAGTATGCAAAATATGCTGGAGACCCTGATATCGGGAATGGATATCGTACTCGGGCATAGACAAAAATGTTACGATCATCAATTGAGTTCATTCAGAAGATTTTTATCTACGGGATCACATGTATTCAACAAAGTACTGCTCCGTTTGCCTTATGTTGATACACAAGGTGGATTAAAATGTTTCAATGAAAAGGGCAAACAGATTATGATGCAGACGTCATTGAACCGGTACCTTTTTGATACGGAGTTTTTATTGCTGGCGACGAAATCAGGTAATCTTAAAATAAAAGAGCTCTCCATACAAACTATACCCGGCATTCAACTCAGGGACATGGGGTTTGCAACACTTAAAAAAGAAATCTTTGGTATATTTTTACTCTTATATATCAAATTCTTTAAGTAATACATGAAATATATCCTGTTGAGTTTTGACCTGGAGGAGTTTGATATTCCTATGGAATATGGACAGCAAATAGAGCCGTCAGAACAAATGCAGATTAGTCATCAGGGCCTTGACCGGTTGATTCCAATCTTAACAGAACATAATATTGAATGTACTTTTTTTATTACCGCTGCCTACGCCCACTCTTATGTGAATGAAATAAAAAATTTATCCTTAAAGCATGAGATCGGAAGTCATGCATATACTCATAGCGGATTTGAAACCAATGATTATAGTAAGAGTAAACTTTACCTGGAAGATATTATTGAAAAACCAGTTTACGGATTCAGGATGCCAAGGTTAGCATTGGTCGATATCGACGAAATTAAAAAATCAGGATATCAATACGATAGCTCGATTCATCCTACCTGGTTACCCGGACGATATAATCACCGTCATCTACCCGAAAATATATATTCAGAAAACGGAATCATAAGAATACCGTGTAGTGTCTCTCCTTCACCGATTCGGTTTCCATTGTTTTGGTTGAGTTTTAAAAATCTTCCTTTAAACATTTACCAGTATTTTTTAAATCAAGCACTGACTAAACATGGTTACGCATGTCTTTATTTTCATCCCTGGGAATACGCTGATATTGGAAAATATAAGCTGCCGGGAATAATAAAATCTGTTCACGGGATTAAGTTAATGGACAAATTGAACCGCTTCATTAAACGATATAAACAAGAAGGCATTCAGTTTATTTCGATGAAGAAATATATTGATTTGATGTCGTCCGGGATTAAACCCTGATTGCCAGATATAATTATTAATAAATATCTCCGGCAACAAATTCATTTTTATTCCTCATCCATCTACCTCTCGTAAAATCAGGAAAAGTAA
>JBDTUE010000266.1:0-5768 GCA_040007895.1 Saprospiraceae bacterium
AATGGTGTCGTGCTGATCTCTACTAAAAAAGGTAAAGAAGGCCAGACGAATGTCAATTTCGGTGTTCAATACGGTAACAGTAAACCTACCCGCGTAGTAAAATTCTTAAACTCTGCCCAATATCTTGATTATTATAGAAAAGCAGCTGCCAATTCAGACCGAATCGATGGACTCGATCCTGCAGATCCCGATTCTTATACTTCTTATATGGAAGGATTTTTTGATGGAGTCAGCATCGGAACTTTTGGTACAAGTAACCAGGCTGATACAAAATGGGATGAGCTTGCTTTCCAGGATGCGCCTCAAAAACAATTTGACCTTAGTATCGATGGGGGTAATGCTAAAACTAAGTTTTTTGTCTCAGGCCAGTTTTTAGATCAGGATGGTATCATGGTTGGTAATAAACTGAAGAGGATGACAGGTCGTATTAATTTAGATCATGAAGTAAGTAAAGTTTTAAATATTGGATTTAACCTCGGGCTTTCAAGGACATTCAATGAACGATTAGATGGTGACAATGCCTTTTCAAATCCACTTCAAATCGTAGCCCTCACCCCGCTATCTCCATTATATGATCCTACTACTAATTTACTAATTGGCTCACCTCCCGGAGACATCGGACAACCATTGTACTATAATCCACTTTTGAATCTGGAAGGAGCCCTTTTTAATACCAATGTGCACAGAAATCTAAGTAATGCTTATGGAGTACTTAAAATTGCATCGGGCTTAACTTTTAGATCTGAATTTGGTATTGATTTGCTCGATCAAAATGAGGAGTCTTATAACAGTAGTATCTCACAGCGAAATACAGGGTTTGCACTCGGTACAGGTTCTAATTTCTTTACCAGGGTTGAAAATTTAAATACCAATAATTATTTCAGTTTTAATAAAAAATTTGGCGCTCATAAGCTTGATCTGACCGCTGGAATGTCTTACCAGCAATCTAAACAGGATTTCAGCTCCGTGACAGGTACTGATTTTCCTTCAGATGCGTATAAAAAAATTGCAAGTGCTGCAAAAATTACAGCCGGTACTTCTACAGAAACTAATTTTAGATTCCTATCCTATTTTGCACGGGCAAATTATAAACTCGCTGAAAAATACTTATTGGGATTAAGTGCCAGAGTGGATGGTTCTTCAAGATTTGGTGTTGATAGCCGGTATGGATTCTTTCCTGCTGTTTCTGCAGGATGGATTGTTTCAGAAGAGGGCTTCCTGCAGGGAAGTAAGTTGATTAGTTTCCTTAAATTAAGAGGTAGTTATGGTCAGACCGGAAATGCTGAAATAGGAAATTTCCCTCAACTGGGACTATTCTCAGGAGATGCAGGATATGGAAATAAACCAGGACAAAGACCATCTCAACTTGGAAATCCTGATCTAAGATGGGAAACGACCAATCAAATGGATCTGGGTATTGATTTTGGCTTATTCAGAGATCGGATAAATGGCGAAATTGACGTCTATCAGAAAAAGACGGACGGATTATTATTAAATGTAAATGTTCCAGCTACTACAGGATTTTCAACCGTGACCAAAAATGTAGGGAAACTCGAAAACAAAGGAGTAGAACTGGCATTAAATGCTACTTTAATAAATGGCAGGGACTTCAAATGGGATCTTGGGTTCAATTATGGATTGAATATTAATAAAATAAATGATTTGCAAGGGCAGATTATCGAGGGAGGATTATCCAATATGAGCAGGGCTATGGAAGGTCAGCCTTTAAGTACGTTTTTTACAGTAGAATATGCCGGGGTGGATCCTGCTAATGGTGATGCACTGTGGTATAAAAACATAAAAAATACGGATGGTACCATCGATAGAGGTACTACCGCTACATATAATCAGGCTCAACGGGTTGTGATTGGAAACGGACTCCCAAAATGGATTGGAGGATTGACGAGTAGCATTAAATTTAAAGGACTTGAGTTGTCAATGTTATGGAATACCGTTCAAGGCAATTTAGTAAATTTCTATGGAGCCGGTCGTTTCAGTTCAGCCAATGGTCGTTTTGAAGATAATCAAACGGTAGACCAATTAAATTCATGGACGCCTCAAAATACAAACACCAATATACCTGAAGCAAGATTATTTTTTAACAATGGTGCACAGGCATCCAGTAGATTTATTCAGGACGGATCTTTTATCAGGTTAAGAAATGCCACGATAGGATATACTTTACCAAAAACCCTTTTGAAAAATGCAGGAATTAAGAGTGCAAGGATTTATGTTACAGGACTTAATTTATTAACCCTTACAAAATACACTGGATGGGACCCTGAAGTTAATTCAGATGATTTTGTAACGAACGTTGCTCAGGGTTATGATTTCTATTCTCCACCAATGCCCCGCAGTATCATCGGAGGTATTAATGTAAAGTTTTAATTCTTAAAATTGAAAATTATGAAAAAATTTATATTTCTAGCTATAGTTATATTTCTTTCGTCTTGTGAAAAATCATTGGATATTAAACCAACGCAATCCATAGATGAACTAAATGCATTGTCCACTCCTCAGGATGTAAAGGTGACTTTAATTGGTGCCTACGATGGAATGGCAGATCAGGATGTATACGGAGGAGGCTTTGCCTTCACCAGCGAATTGGTAGGCGATGACCGGGAGGTAGTGTTCAGAGGAACATTTTCAACCCTGGATGAAATGTGGAGAAAAGCAATGACCGCTGGCAATACACAATTACGTGATACCTGGAGAGATGCTTATATAGCTATCAATAGGGCCAATAATGTATTGTCGGCTTTAGATAAATTAGCTGCTGAGGATAAACCAAAAGTAGAAGGGGAAGCCCGATTCATACGGGGTACTATTTATTTAGGCCTGATTAATTTATTCGCAAAAGGATGGGGTGATGGAGATAACGCAACAAATCCCGGAGTTCCATTAGTAACAACCCCAACCAGGGTAGTTACCGATGTTGACAACAGATCCAGGGCATCTGTAGCAGCAGTTTATACTCAGATTATTGAAGATCTTACTAAAGCAGAAACATTGATACCGGCATCCTCAGATGATAATGGATTCGCTACTAAAGATGCAGCAACCAGTTTATTAGCCAGAACGTATCTTATACAAGGGAATTACGCAGCTGCCCGGGATGCCGCAAACAAGGTGATAGCCTCCGGACGACATGGCTTGGCAGATACGTACGCGGATGTATTTGACGACGAATCAGGCAGCTATGATGCAGAAAGCATTTTCAAGATAATTATTACGGATCAGGATGGAATAAATAGCTTGAATACTTATTTTGCACCTCCAGCATTTGCCGGAAGAGGAGATATTGTAGTTCAGACCAAACACACAGCTTTATATGACCAATCTGATTCAAGAGGAAAATTCAATGCATTGGCATCTAACCGGTTGTATTCAAAAAAATACAACAATCAATTTGGTGATGTAAATGTTATAAGGCTAGCTGAACTTTATTTAATCAGGGCAGAATCTAATTTTAGACTGAGCACCACTTTAGGAGCAAGCCCATTGGAGGATATTAATGAACTAAGGAGTCGAGCCGGAGCTAGTAGTTTAACTCAGGCAGATCTGAATCTCGATCGAATTCTACTTGAAAGAAAACTTGAGTTGGCGTTTGAAGGACAACTATTACAAGACATAAAACGTCTAAAGAAGAATGTAGGCACTCTGCCAGCTTCAGATCCAAAATTAATTCTACCAATTCCTCAACGGGAAATTGATACCAATAAAAGTCTGGTGCAAAATCCAGGGTATTAATATTTAAAGAGTATATAGATTTAGATTCGGGATTCAACCAATTATCCCAGATTAACTTAAAAATTTAACAAAGGATGTGGCATTATTTGTCCACATCCTTTTGTTTTTATTAAGGTTTTATGAATTAAGGGCAAAAGCAAGTCCGCAGATTTGTTTAAAAATTATACAAATATTTAAGTTGTATTTAGCCTAATGGCAAAATAATTATACCTTATTGGGGCAAATTACAAACTAATTGAATATATTATTTTACAAACAAGGATTTTGAAATTTACAAATCTGACGCACTTTTTATTAGGTTTTTTTATATTTGTGTCACGGCGAGTGTTATCAAATCCTTAAGTTTTTATAAGTTTGATTTCTCGTTGTACTCACTTTATTAAATCAAATTAAATCAGGGTTAATATGAAAAGACTCTCGCTACTTATTGTTTTGCTGATACTTTCAGCCACTACCATACTCGCTCAAAGGACTATCACCGGCAAGGTGACTGACGGTAAAAATGAACCACTCATTGGGGCAAGTATTCAAGTAAAAGGTACTACTACTGGAACGGTTACTGATATTGACGGTTTGTATAGTGTCGTCATACCTCAGGGAGCTAATCTACTTTTGATTACGTACACAGGATATGCCTTACAGGAAGTTGAAATTGGAAATTTAAACTCCATTAACGTAATTATGGAAGAAGGGTTAGCCCTTCAGGAAGTAGTGGTTACTGCTTTGGGGATTAACAAACAACCAAGAGAATTGGGTTATTCAGTAGCAAGGATCAAAAATGATGATCTGACCCAGGCTAAAGTAAGTAATCTGCAGAATGGTTTGGTGGGTAAAGTATCCGGCTTACAGGTGTCGACTGTAAACAACGGTGTAAATGCTGACACCAGGATAGTTTTACGAGGTATTCGATCGCTGCTCGGTAATAACCAGGCACTGCTTGTCATTGATGGTACACCGGTTAGTTTGAATTTTATTAGCTCCATCAATCCGAATGATGTTGAATCTGTCAATGTACTTAAAGGTGCTAATGCAGCTTCATTGTATGGTCCTGAAGGTGTTAATGGTGTAATTGTGGTTACTACTAAGAAGGGGACTGGCTCCTCTAAACCCCAGATAAATTTCTCTCATTCTAACCAATATGAAAAAGTTGCTTTCTTACCTGACCTTCAAACACGGTTTGGTAGTGGCTCTTCATTCAATTCATTTGGTGATGGTATCTATGACCCGATTGAAAATCAATCCTGGGGAGATGAATTTGATGGCAGTACAAGACCGGTAGGTCAGGAAACTTTTGAAGGAAAAACCCAAGAATTGCCATATTCATATTTACCTGGTGAAAAAGACAGGTTTTGGGATTTAGGAAGAAATATTCAGAATGACATTTCAGTGTCAAGCGGAGATGCTCAATCTAACTTTTACCTGTCTTTTCAAAATTTAGGCGTTCAGGCACCGCTGCCTGGAGATGAAAGGACGAGAAATACATTGAGATTAAATGCCGGTAAGGTCTATGGTAAATTTAAAGCAGGATTAAATCTTGGATATACTTTGGGTAACAGAGATATCAGTACCCAGCCTTTTAACGCTTATTGGTTTATGCAAAATGCTCCTGGTCAAATTCCAATAACATCTTACAGGGATTATGAAAATGATTATTGGTCCAACCGAAATAATTATTACAACGATTATTTTACAAATCCTTATGAAATAATTTTCGAGAACAGGGCTAAAAGAAGGACGGATGATATTTTTGGAAATACTACTTTATCATTTAAGCCCACCCCTTGGTTGGATATCACCAACCGTTTAGGTTTCACGTTGACTACGTTCAATGAAAAAGGATTCTCAAAGGCTAGAGACTATTCTGACTTTGCGATACATCATCGTTCGTTTGCATCTGGTGGTAGTGTAAAGGCAAATGTGTTTGATAATTATTCTTTTGAAAACAGGATCAATAATGAATTGTTAGCCACCAGCAATTTTAAGGTCGGAAATTTGGGATTTAATTTATTAGGTGGTAA
>JBDTUE010000267.1:0-5760 GCA_040007895.1 Saprospiraceae bacterium
AATTTGACATAAGAATAGGGTGTTCTCATAGTGTGTTCATACCTCACTGACAGTCTTGTCAGTGGGGTTTTTTTTTATTCAAAATTTCCTTTAATTTTAGTATTCATAAATTAAACCCCTTTGACTTATAAGCTCAAAATATTTTTTATTCTGATTAGTTTTTTATCAATATCTGCATGCGCTGTAGGCAGCGGGTGTCCTGCTGAAAAGGCTAATACCGTAAAGTATACGCGCCAGGGACAAATAAAAGGGAAGACCGGGAAAACTAAATTATTCCCTAAAAACATGAAAAAATAATCGATCAGGTAAACAGATCATCCATACCATAGACTCCTATCCGCCCATTTAACCATTCTGCTGCAGATACTACTCCGGATACAAAACCTCCCCTGGAAAATGCTTCATGAGTAAATATTAGTCTATCGTGCTCACCTTTATATTCGACGGTGTGAGTACCACACACGTCACCAACTCGATCACTGGATATAGGTATAGAACCATCTTCAACCCAGCCTGGCTGATCAGCTTTGTTCCATGTTTTAAATCGTTTTGAAGTTTTCAACATGGTTTCAGCTAATGTAACTGCGGTTCCGCTTGGTGCATCTTTTTTTTGATCATGATGTATTTCATGCAAGCCAAGTTTATAATTATTGAATGCATCTAATTTCTCTGACAAGTATCCGGAGATTTGCCAGAAAAGATGGACACCAATACTAAAGTTGGAGGAATAAAAGAAGCTGCCGTCTTTAACTTTACAATAATCCTTGAGTGAATCTAATTCTTTGTGCCAACCGGTGGTGCCGCTTACTATTGGAATTTGATTATCAATGCAATATCTAATATTCTGCGATGCAGATGCGGGTTGGGTAAATTCGATAGCAATATCAGTACCTTTCAAAACTTCAAGACCGGTGCCCAACAAAGGATCTACAATACTGTATATGTGGTGGCCTTTTTGAATACATAATTGTTCAATTTCTTTCCCCATTTTCCCATAGCCAATAATACTAATATTCATACTAAACCTAATTTTAAAGACACGATAAATTTATGAGCTAATACCATTATTCCTTGCTCTGACGACCATTTCCAATTGAAGAAACGGATCATCTAAATCAGGGTGGCTCTCCACGAACAATAAGGGGGCTAAATTAAGAGGAATACTTATATTTGCATGCTCCAAAAGAGGCCCTTTGAAAGAAAAAACACTGCATGGGTTGGTTTAAACGATTACGACACGGCATACAGACCGCAACTAAAAACAAGAAGGAAACTCCTGAAGGTATTTGGCATAAGTGTGAGCAGTGTAAGCATACTAGTACTTTCACAGAGCTTCAAGAAAACTATTACAAGTGTGTAAAGTGTAATCATCATGTGAGGATTGGCAGCCAGGAATATTTCGAAATCATCTTTGATGCTCAAAAATTCATTTTACTTTTTGAAAACCTTGAAGCAATAGACATGCTGGAATTTTCCGATCTCAAGACGTATAAAGTGAGATTGGAAGATGCTAAAGAAAAAACTGGACTTAATTCAGCAGTGCGGGTTGCTCAGGGAAAAGTGAATAAGAAAAACCTGGTGATCGCCTGCATGGATTTTAGTTTTATTGGAGGATCCCTCGCTAGCGTAGAGGGTGAAAAAATATCCAGAGCTATCGATCAATGTCTTGAATTGGAATGTCCCCTTTTAATTATTTCTAAATCGGGTGGTGCCAGAATGATGGAGTCAGCTTTTTCTCTAATGCAATTAGCTAAAACCTCTGCAAAATTGACGCTACTGGCAGATGCGGGTTTGCCTTTCTTTTCCCTTATGACTGATCCCACTACCGGTGGAGTGACGGCATCATTCGCTATGCTGGGCGATATCAATATGGCTGAACCTAAAGCCTTAATCGGATTTGCCGGACCCAGACTAATTAAAGAGGCCATCAAAAAAGACCTGCCTGAAGATTTTCAATCTTCGGAGTTTTTATTGGAACATGGCTTTCTTGACTTTATCATTGATCGCAAAGACCTTAAATCCAGGCTTGAAGAGCTTATTTCTATTTTTCAAAAAGTGGATGCCTGAACGTCTTAGATTTTAATCACTTTAAATTGATTATCTAAAGGATTAAAATCCTGTAACAAAGTCTCTATAAACCTGCTTCCATATTCTGCATAAAACGTCATGAAGTTTTCCCTTCTTTCCAGTAGAGTAGAGTCAGGCAATAGTTTATCCTGCAGTTTTCTAATTTTATTCAACTGAACTTCGGATTTAAGTTTTTCAGCTTTTAAAAGTTTTTTTTCAATATGTTCTATTGATTTCAAAAGCTTTGCTTTCTCTGCATCAATACTTGGTCCCAACGTTTTATCAACTAATTCAGCTTTGCTTCGGATACGATCCATCCATTCCTGAATACCTGTTGATTCTTCCAGCAATTGAATGGGATGGGTGCTCAAAGACTCAGCCAATTGATTTAATAAAATATCGGTTCTTGTCGTAAGATCAGAGACCCGGAGATTAAATTGGTTAAGTAAATCAAATTGATCTTGTTGCATGATCATAAAAGAATCTCTTCTGATCAGCATAGGGTAGGGAACCCCTAGGGTTTCAAATTGAAGTTTTCGCTCCAGCCAGTAAGCCAATTCACCACCTCCCCCAACATAGGCTAAGTTAGGTAAGATCGTTTCCTGATACAGCGGACGCATGAGTACATTTGGACTGAAGTGTTCTGGATGCTGATCCAACTCTTCGTTCATTTCCTCAGTTGTAAATTTTTGTTCTTTGCCAAATATGGAATAGGTATCACCAATTTTTTCAATTCTATCCCGGAAACCTTTACCGAAGTAGAAAAAATTTATGTCCCGGGCAAAAGAAGCAGGTTCAAATCCTATAGCTGAGAGTTCAGCCTGTGTTTTTTGAATCAATGGTTTGGATACGGATTGAGTGACTTCTGTTTTGATTAAAGACTTAAATTGTTGTTTTAGCCTGGCATCATCCGTGTTCAGGACTATTATTCCGAGTGGGCCAAGTATTTCATGCAGCATGATTTGGAAAGCCTCTGCAAAACTATGTTCAGGTTGATAGGCACGGTCCAGGACTTTGATCAGCTCCTCACCATATTTTGTATTGATTAATTGTTGTTTTACCTGGGCAAGAATTTCATCTATCCCTTCCAACGAGTATCTTCCCACCGGACCTTTTTGTTCTGTATGCCAGGTGATTTTATTTCCAAATAAATATGTATGATTTAATTCATCGACATCGTGATCTTCCGACCCAATGACAAAAAAGGGAATTATATTATAGGTTGATTGTTGTTCATTGATTTGTCGGGCCAGTTTAATTACACTAAGCGCTTTTGAGATTACAAAAGAAGGTCCTGTAAACAAACTTGGCTGATGAGCAGTAGTGACTGTAAATGTATTTTCTTCAAGAACGGATTCAATAAGATGATTCACCGTTGTATTGGGACTCATTTTTTTATATTGATCGATCAATACTTCATGCAATAGTTTCCTATTGGTCAAATACTTTTTTCGATCATTAATAATTGATTCCATTGATGACAGGCTAGGAGTCCATTTGACAAAATTGGATAACGCAGTCAAGGGCTTGGCAAATTCACGATCAATTTTACTGAAGGCAGGAAAGTCTGATATACCTATGGAGTCTAATAACATGAGAGAATATTAAAGCGTGCAAATATACATGAGAGAACTATCCTCCAATCAGGATTAAGCTTTTTATAACGTTTGCTATAGTAGTATACAATTAGTTTTTTGGAGACCTCCTGATCAATTCATAAAAGGCCAGGCAAAGAAATACTTTTTCTTCTACTTCATCCATATCATTGAGGTATTGAAAAGCTCTTGGATTCCTGGTTTCTTTTTTAGATTCATTAATAATACTTCCAGCTATTTTATTATTTACCTGGATATTTAATAATGCGCTTTCACTTCGGTCAATTTGTGCGATCACATTTTTGTCATTGTACCACAACTTTCCCTGATGGTCCAGTTTTCCAAAATATTCCTGATCAATAAATGCCTGAACTTCTTTACTAAGAATCAGGTAGGCAAATTCATGTTTTGTATTTCTGACGATCAATACTCCTTCTTCAGGGCCATACATTTTTTGGAGATATACCATCAACGGTTCATGGTATATAGATTGAAATACCCCTCTAAATATTTTATATGAAAAAGATTTCTTTACCTGCCTGTGCTGAATAAGGCTAAATAATTCCATTTCATGCTTATTCCATTGGATAAGGTGATCTGCAGCCCAGGACTTTAATTCAGGTTGTAATGTTCTAAGATCATTACGTAACTTAAACGATGCTGAGCGGAAACCGGAAAATAATTTATCTAAAATGGAAATCACACCTGCAAAACTAAAAATAAAGAGAAGTATAACAACAAAAAAGATAAACCTGATCATGAATTAATCCTGACCAAATAAACTAGCCCAGATACGACTTTAAAGAATTCTGATGCATGGACCTTCTTAATCTTCGAATAGCCCGTTCTTTAACTTGTCGGACCCGTTCTCTGGTAAGACCATACATGTCACCAATCTCTTCAAGCGTTAGAGGTTTGTTTCCATCAAGCCCAAAATAAGCAGAAAGAACTTCCATTTCTCTTGGAGCAAGTACAGTCATTCCATACTCAACTTCTTTTTTCAGAGATTCCTTCATCAATCCAAGATCAGGGCTATCTTCTGTCTCATGCATATAGATATCGATCATGGAAATATCATCTTCATCTGTGCCTATTGGGGCATCAAATGAAACGTGACGCATATTGCTTTTGAGCACATGGTTGACGTCTTTAACCGCAACTCCTAGAGCATCGGCAAGTTCTTCTGGTGAAGGCTCTCGTTCAAATTCCTGCACAAAAGTGATATAAGCTTCGTTCAGACGATTATATGAACCTACCTTATTGACAGGCATCCTTACGATACGGCTATATTCTACAATTGCCTGCAGGATGGATTGTCTGATCCACCATACTGCATAGGATATAAATTTAAAACCTTTAGTTTCATCAAATCTTTTAGCGGCTTTGATCAAACCGACATTTCCTTCATTGATGAGATCGCTGAGGGACAGACCTTGATTTTGGTATTGTTTTGCAACAGAAACTACAAACCTTAAATTGGATTTGCACATTACTTCGAGGGCTTCTTCATCCCCCTCACGAATACGACGGGCATACTCTGCTTCTTGCTCCGGAGTGAGCATACCCAGTTTAGCAATATCATTGAGGTATTTCTCAAGCGATACCGACTCCCGGTTGGTGATTTTATTAGTTATCTTTAATTGTCTCATATTCTCTTCCTCCTCCTACTTACTTACGCGTTTACGAGCTGAAAAGTTTCTCTAATAAACACAAAAGGGAGGAAAACGCTCGCTCCCTTTCATTAGTTTAACTTTTTATTATGACTAAAATCAAATATTATACAAAAATAAATGTGTTAATCCTCCCAATTCAATCCTTCAGGTCTTGGCTTTGGGGCCTGAGGTGGGGTTGGAGGATCCTGATGATCCTGTACAGGTCGTTCCGGTTTTGATTCCAGATCTGGTCTTTCAGGCATTTCAGGTCTTAATTGAGGTTCTCGTTCACGATCATCCCTTCTCGGAGCATTGTCCCTGTTCCTGGAAGGTTCGTTTCTTGGACCACTTCGACCCCGATCATCTCTTGGTCTGTCATCCCTTGGTCTGTCATCCCTTGGTCTGTCATCTCTCGGTCTGTCATCTCTCGGTCTGTCATCTCTCGG
>JBDTUE010000268.1:0-5759 GCA_040007895.1 Saprospiraceae bacterium
CCTTTCAATACACATTGACCAATTGAATATCAAATATCAACACCTGGTTGGGTCCTATCGATCCAGAACCTGTCTGTCCGTAGGCAAGGTCACTGGGCAATAATAATTTAATGTCCCCACCTTTTTTTATCAACGGAATTCCTATTTGCCATCCTTGAATTAAACCTCCCAATCGGAAAGTAACCGGAGTAGTAGTAGTTCCGTCAAACTGAGAACCCGTTAATAAATAACCCTTGTAATGTACAGTAACCTGGTTGCTTAAGGATGGGTTGATCCCGGTCCCTTCTGTCTTGATGATATAATACAAGCCGGAAGAATGCTTTATAGCAGTTAAACTATTTTTAACCAGATAATTTTGAATTAAACTATCATCTATCACGGATTGTGGTCTTGGATCGATCGGGATTGGGTCTTCATTTTTAAGACAACCATTCGAAATGATTAAAATGAAAAATGAAAAAAATAAAAGTTTGAAAATGGTATTATGCATATGTAGATGTTAAAAAATATTCTTTATAGTTTTCAAGTAGTCGATTTAACCGGATGTATACCCATTTTTTCGGCTTCCAGGATCATAAAGTCCTTTGCTTGCCGATAGTCATTGTCTATTTTACCATCAAGAATGGCTTCCCGGATTACAGTTTTAATGATCCCTACTTGTAACGACGGTTTGAGCCCAAATGTTGACATGATTTCCTCCCCATCAATCGGCGGCTGCCAACTTCGAAGCCGGTCTTTCTCCTCTATCTCAATCATTTTGTCCCGGACGATCTGATAATTTTCCAAAATGGTTTTTACTTTCTCTGCTTTTTTGCTGGTAATGTCAGCTTCGCAAAGGATCATAAGATCATCAATATCTTCACCGGCTTCATAAAGCACCCGTCTAATCGCACTGTCTGTGATTTCTTCTTTGGTCAGACTGATAGGCCTTAAATGAAGCCTTACCAGGTTTTGCACATATTTTAGTCGGTGATCTCCCGGTAGACGCAATCTTTTAAATATCCGCGGCAACATATTAGCGCCTAATAAATCATGGCCGTGGAAAGTCCAACCCTGTTTCCCATTAAACCTTTTTGTCGCCGGCTTTCCGATATCATGAAACAGTGCTGCCCACCGAAGCCAGATATTATTCGATTTAGCACAAGTGTTATCCAGGACCATCAGGGTATGATAAAAATTATCCTTATGACCTTTACCATCTATAAATTCCACTCCTTCTAAAAGAGTCAACTCCGGTAATATATATTTTAATAGTCCGGCTTCGTGCAATAATTTAAAACCAACCGAAGGTTTGTCACACATCATGATCTTCTCCAATTCACCACAAATCCGTTCTTTAGTGATAATATCTATCCTCGCCACAGATCGCTTAATGCCTTCAAACGTATGAGGATCTATCTGGTATTCCAACTGGCAGGCAAAACGCACGGCCCTCAACATTCTAAGCGGGTCATCTGAAAAAGTGCGCTCTGGTTCCAATGGAGTTTTTATACATTTTGCTTCAAGATGGCGCATGCCATTGAAGAGGTCGATTAGCTGACCAAAGTCCTCATCATTAAGACTTACAGCCATAGCATTAATCGTAAAATCCCTTCTCCTGAGATCATCTTCCAATGTCCCATCCTGGATCATTGGATTTCGGGAGTCTTCGCGATAGGATTCTTTACGCGCGCCTACAAATTCAATATTAATATCCCCATGAATAATCTGCGCTGTCCCGAATCGTTGAAAAACGGAAATACGCGGGATAGGATATAACCTTCCAGCTACTTCCTGGGCAAGTTTGATTCCATCACCTACTGTGACAATATCAATATCCGGAGAAAGTCTGCCTAAAAATTTATCTCTTACAAATCCACCTACAGTATAAGATCTGAGACCCAATGCATCTGATGCTTCCTTGATAACCTGGAAGATCTTTTTTTCATATGCACTGAGATTGAAAATCACTTTGTAATTATTATCACGCCATCACAGGCTCAGCATGAAACATTTTAGTAGAGGCAATTTCTTCCAATAAAGCTAAAATCCCGGAAGGTTCTGCTTCAAGCACGAGTTTTTCTCTGAATGGTTTCATGCCTTCGATACCTTTAAAATAATTTTTATAATGCCTTCTCATTTCAAGGACTCCCAATTTAGGTCCTTTCCAACGCGTTGAAAAATCAAGATGGGCCTTGACTGCCTCGATTCTCTCTTCAACATCCGGCGGAGCTAACTCTCTTCCGGTATTTAAAAAATGTTTTATTTCCCTGAATATCCACGGATATCCTATGCTTGCACGACCTATCATGATTCCATCAGGGCCATATCGCTCTTTATATTCTTTCGCCTTTTGAGGCGTATCTATATCACCGTTTCCAAATACAGGGATATGAATTGAGGGATCATTTTTAATGGTCGCTATATAACTCCAGTCTGCTTCTCCTTTGTACATCTGTGCCCTTGTCCGGGCATGGATACTGATCGCTTTAATACCTACATCCTGGAGCCTTTTAACCACTTCATGAATCTGGATAGTAGAATGATCCCACCCAAGGCGCGTTTTAACAGTGACAGGCAAATGAGTATTATCCACTACCGCTTTGGTGAGCCTGATCATTTTGGGAATATCTTTCAGAATACCTGCTCCGGCATCTTTACATACTACTGCATTGACCGGACATCCATAGTTGATATCCAATATTTCAGGTTTAGCTTCTTCTACATAAGAAATTGCTTTCATCATGCTGTCTATTTCGCCTCCAAAGATTTGGATGCCGATAGGTCGCTCATCAGGATAAATATCTAGTTTTTGAATGCTTTTAGTTGCATCTCGTATCAATCCCTCTACGGAAATAAACTCGGTGTATAAGAGATCACATCCATGCTTTTTGCACAACGCTCTGAAGGGTGGATCGCTCACATCTTCCATAGGTGCCAGAAGGATAGGGAACTCCCCAAGTTCAATATTTGCAATTTTAACCATTTTTCCGGGCGCAAAGATACAGGTATAAGCCTACTTTCAAGCCTATTTCCAATTTGATCCTAAAAAATCGTATTCCACTTATATCTATTCATAAACTATACTTATTAAAGTGACTTATATAATCAGATTAAGCCGTTCTGTTCATTAAAAACAAAAATTCAAATTATATTCACCTAAAATTTATTTGCACTTGGAATCATTGATCATACTTTGTTTTATAATAGGTTATATAATAATCGTATTTGAGCATCCATTAAAATTGGACAAAACTATTCCTGCCATTTTGATGGGAGTGATTTGCTGGACGCTGATTTCAATTGGTCATCTCGATCTTCATGGAGAATCGGATCCCACTAAAGGAGTAAACGATGCATTGCTTCATCATCTTGGCAAGACCGCTGAAATACTCATTTTCCTCATCGGTGCTATGACCATTGTGGAGCTTGTTGATTTGCACAAAGGCTTTTCAGTAATTACGAACCGGATTCATACCCGGGATAAAAGGAAATTACTATGGATCATATCATGGCTTGCATTTATATTATCTGCTGTTTTAGATAATCTGACGACTACGATCGTCTTTGTGTCTTTATTAAAAAAATTAATACCTAACAAATCAGAACGAATCTTTTTTGTTTCCTTTGTTATAATTGCTGCAAACGCCGGTGGCGCATGGACTCCGATAGGTGATGTCACTACGACCATGCTTTGGATAGCTGGAAAAGTAAGCACATATTATCTGACCATCTACTTAATACTTCCATCTGTAATATGCCTTGCATTACCATTAATAATTGCCAATTTTTTGAAGGTTTTTAAGGGGAATATTTCAAATTTACACGATGCCGGTAAGGTTGAAATTAAACACGAAAAGTTACTAAGCAGTAAAACCATGTTCTTTGCGGGTGTTGGGGCACTGATATCTGTACCATTTTTTAAAACCATTACCCATTTGCCTCCCTGGATGGGTATGATGCTCGGATTAGGTGTAGTGTGGTTGATCTCAGAATTTGTTACACCTGAAATGAATCTATCAGATGATAAAAAACATCAGTACACAGCCAGGCATGCCCTCTCGAGGATTGAGTTTTCCAGTATATTATTTTTCCTTGGGATATTGATGGCAATCAATGCACTCGACTCCCTGGGCATACTTCGACACCTGGCTGAACAATTAAGTATTTTAGTACCAAATCAGGAAATGGTAGCTACATTGATCGGAGTTTTTTCTGCAATCATAGATAATGTTCCTCTAGTAGCTGCGACTATCAGTATGTATACTTTGCCACTGGATGATACGATGTGGCATTTCATTGCATTTAGTGCCGGCACCGGTGGTAGTATGCTTATCATAGGGTCTGCCGCAGGAGTAGCAGCTATGGGTATGGAAAAAATAGATTTCATTTGGTACTTAAAAAAGATTGCGTGGTTGGCAGCCATCGGATTTTTTGCGGGTTGTATAGCAGTTCACTTCGTACATGTTTATTTCCACCCCGCATAATATTGTCGTAAAAGTCGGAAAGACGGAAAGTCGGAAAAGTCCGAAAGCATACTTTCCATTTTTCATTCTTCATTATTCATTATTCATTCGGATTTATTCGTCATTGCTCAAATTGTCAATCGTAAAATCGTCAATCGTCAATCGTCAATCTTCAATCGAACCATTCTTCATTCGTCATTCGGATTTGAATATTCTATATTTGTCCACCTAATTCATTGCGGATATGCTTATCAAACTTCGATCTCAACATCAACTTACCTTTTTATTTATTTTATTTCTTTTTGCTGCCTGCAAACCTTCAGCTAAAATCAGTGTTCTTCAACCTGCTCAATTAATCATACCCGATCACATCCAAAAAATAATCTTAATAGACAGAAGCAAACCCTCCGGTGGATTTTTTAGCAATATTGAAAGTATATTTTCCGGTGAAGAATATCAGCAGGATAAACAAGGAAGACAACGTGCCCTCGAAGCATTATCCCAGATACTTACTCAAACGCCGAGATTTCAAACTATTTCCTCAGGAGTAGAATTGGAAGGAAGCCGGGGAGGAAGATCTTTTATGAGTCCTCTCAGTTGGTACGAAGTAGAGAACATCTGTCAACAATACCATGGAGATGCTATCGTATCCATAGAAATGTTTGATTCCAATATCGATGCAACGGCCGTAGCCCGTACGATAAAAGAAAAAGATAAAAATGATAAAGAAATAAGCAAGGTCGTATACGATGGTAAAAAAAACGGAACAGTTAATCTTGGCTGGAGGTTTTATGATCCCAAAAATAAAATGATCGTAGATGAATATAGTGATAGTGATCATGATGAAGCCACTACCAATGGAGCCGTATCCAATAAAGATGCTATAAATAATTTGAAAAGATCGTATGAATTGGTCAGAGGTATTTCAACTAAGCTGGGTGAAAAATATGGCAAACGAATAGCACCAGTCTATGTTACGATGTCCCGTACATATTATAAGACTATCAAAGGAGTTAACAAAGATCGGTTTGAACAAGCAGCCAGATATGCTGATGCAGGAGAATGGATTAAAGCAGTACCGATCTGGGAAAAAATAGCAGGCACTAAATCGGATCCTGAATCCGCAGGCAAGGCAACTTATAATCTCGCAGTAGCATATGAAGTCAATGGTCAACTCAATATAGCACTTCAATTTGCAAAAGATGCTTACACTCAATTCAATAATAAATCAGCCAAATCTTATATCAGGACTCTGGAAGCAAGATTAGATGATCAGGAGGTACTCAGCAGGCAGATGCATGAGGTGAAAAAAAC
>JBDTUE010000269.1:0-5740 GCA_040007895.1 Saprospiraceae bacterium
GAATACATAATGAATCGTACTCCACAAATACCAGATGACTGTCAATGGGCTATTTTCCTTCGATGTCATGATGAACTTACGCTTGAAATGGTTACAGATGAAGACCGCTTATTTATGAGGGAAAATTATGCTCCGGATCACCGTGCCCGCATCAATCTTGGTATTAGAAGGCGACTTGCCCCATTGTTGGACAATGATCAACGCAGAATCAAACTAATGAATGTCATGTTATTTTCTATGCCTGGCACTCCGCTCATATATTACGGAGATGAAATAGGAATGGGTGACAATATCTGGCTGGATGATCGGGATGGTGTACGAACTCCTATGCAATGGAATGCTGAAAAAAATGCTGGATTTAGTGAAGCAGATGCTGATAAATTGTATTTACCGGTCATCGTGGATCCTGAATATAATTATACAAAAGTAAATGTTGAAGCATCAGAAGAAAATGAAGATTCATTATTGAATTGGATGAGACAGATCATTGACATACGCAAACAATACAAAGTCTTTGGAAGAGGATCCTTTACGTTTGCCAATGCCAATCATCCTTCCATATTATCCTATTGGAGAGAATATGAAGCCGAAAAAGTGTTGGTTGTAATTAATCTGAGTGCAGTCGATCAGTCTGTATCGATCGACCTGGTAAAAGAGGACTACGAGCATCAATTAGCAGATCTGCTTAGTACAGATAAATTGTTTGCACAGGATGGTTTCGCCAAACTGTGGCTCAAGCCATACGAGTTTAAATGGATGAAAGAAGTTGAGCCCGATGGTTTAGAACTCGCCATGAAAGAATTGAAGATGGAAATTGAATTAGGCTGATCTATTGCAATAGTCCGGTGATATTCATTTCACTAATTCGTCGATCAATAATCTGAATTTACCATTCGCTAAAAATTGTATTTCAGCGAGGTTGCCATTAATGGTGGGATCCAGCGCCCATACATTTTCCAATTCTGCTTTCATTTTAAATCCATGTGCATTTGCCTGAGATAAGGCATCCTGTAGGTTTTTCTTACCACTATCTATATAAGGTCCCACTTCATACACCAATAATTCCGCTAATTTCTTATGAAGGTTTTTCTTAAGGATCCAGGAAGCTGCTTTGACCAATACATTTTTAGACTTTACAGAATAATCCAGGTTGACCAATTCAAATCTTCTTTGCAACAGGTTATAAACCGGCAATCCATCAAAGTCTATGATAGCCGGATAAGTACCGCTTATAAATGCTTTCACATGAAGTTTGCCGGCATTGCCGGATAACTGAAGGGAATCAACATACATTACACGGCTTCCGTCCCTGAATTCCTGGCCAATAAAAAAATCTCTTAATAGTTTTTCTGCCCTGTCCAGTGGAAATCTCAAAGAAAGTTTAATCAATGAGTCTTTCCCGGTTTTAGATATATCCTCAAAGGTTGGCAAAATGCCTGCATAGGGCAATTCAGGCTTGGGACCGAAAGCTATATCTGTCAAGGACCTGAATACTAAAGAAGTTTTTACCAACCCTTCTTCTGTATTTAATGGTACCATCATTATTTTTTCCGGTTTGATCATTAACCAGGTCAATTGAGGTTTGTCTGTAATCTGGATAGGCTGTTGAATTTTGCGCCAGGCCAGATCTACATACTCCCTGAGTTTAAATCCTTCCTGTAGTTGAGCATCAATCTGGCTGCACACCAGGTCAGCACTATTGCCCATTAATTTATTTGCAATAGTTTCAATGGGAATATTAATAGGGCCAAATTTTACCTTAGGTGTTTCAATCCATTCATGTTTTACAATGGTGGTCTTTGATTCAAAAGACCAATCCGGATTGATAGAATAATCCGTATTAAAGTATATCCTTAAAGCGCCTTGTGCCTTAATAGTAGAAATATTAATATCGCGTTCAATAAATAATTTGAATGGCACACTATATAAAAGCTTTTTTGGTAAAATGATGAGCACGGCACTATCCAGTTTTTCAGCACGGATTTTCATTTTATCATCTGTAATGTCATTGTCCTCATATAGAATTTTAGGAATCAGCTGATTAATCTGTTTGACAAGGGCTGCCGAATCCATCTGCAGTGGCAATTGAATTTCGGAAATAGAATTAATAGAACTCATCTCGGTAATTTGGATTGGCGGTATTAAACTGGTATCATATCCGGGCAATTCTATACGGGGTTCTTCCGTAACTGTAGACAACGGTTTTGTTACTTTAGGTGAACATGAAAACAATATGGTTATTAAACCGGTCACCATCCCTGTATATAGAATTGGGGCGCGGATTTCTAAAACCTTTGTAATTTTCATTTGATTAACCTCTTTAATAATGAAAAAAGACCACTTTAAATTTTACATAATAATACTGATTTTTATAGTCTCCTTTGATGCCACAGCCCAAAGGAAAAAAAATCCTGAGACTATAAAGACAAATCCGTCTGCTTTAATGGCTCCAGCCATCACCTTTGATACCGCTGTATATAACGCAATTCAGTGGCGAAGTATTGGACCCTACCGGGGAGGCAGATCATGTACTATTACCGGAGTCCCGGGTAAACCCAACCTTTATTATTTTGGAAGTGTAGGTGGCGGAGTATGGAAAACAGAAAATTCAGGCAATACCTGGAAAAATGTTAGTGATGGTTTTTTCGGGGGTAGCATAGGCGCTGTAGCGGTGTCTCCTTCTGATCCAAATGTTGTATACGTCGGAGGAGGTGAAGAGACTGTACGAGGAAATACTTCTTTTGGTTATGGAGTCTGGAAATCCGAAGATGCGGGGTCTACCTGGAAATCATTAGGACTTGATAAAACCAGGTTTATAGGTAGAATACGAATTCATCCGACTAATCCCGATATCGTTTATGTAGCTGCTATCGGCAATATCTTCGCTCCACATCCGGATCGTGGTATTTTTAAAAGTAAGGACGGAGGTAAAACCTGGACTAAAACTCTTTTTGTAAATGATACAGTCGGTGCTGTAGACCTATGTATGGATCCTAATAATCCTCGCATTTTGTATGCAAGCACATGGAAAATAAAACGAACGCCTTATAGCCTTGAATCCGGTGGACTGGGATCAGCACTTTGGAAATCTACAGATAGTGGTGAAACCTGGATAAATATTTCTGCAAACAGTGGATTACCTTCCGGAACCTGGGGTATCAGTGGCGTAGCAGTATCTCCGGTTAATTCGGATAGAGTTTATACCATTATTGAAAATGAAAACGGTGGAGTTTTCCGTTCAGATGATGCCGGCAAAACCTGGACTGCTCAAAGTACCGATCGCAATCTAAGGCAACGGGCCTGGTATTATTCCCGCATCTATGCAGACACGAAAGATATTGACATCGTCTATGTAATGAATGTATCCTATCATAAGTCTAAAGATGGAGGTAAAACATTTACATCTTTAAATGCAAACCATGGTGATCACCATGATTTTTGGGTATCTCCTGAAGATAATCAGCGAATGGCTATTGCAGATGATGGTGGTGGCCAGGTAAGCAATGATGGTGGCACTTCATGGTCTACCTATGAAAATCAACCGACAGCTCAATTTTACAGAGTGACTACTGACAATCATTTTCCCTACCGGATTTATGCCGCTCAACAGGATAACAGTACTATAAGAATTTATCACCGTACTCAAGGAGGATCTATTACCACGAATGATTGGGAACCATCTGCAGGAGGAGAAAGCGGTTGGCTTGCTGTAGACCCCCTCAATGATGAAATTGTCTATGGAGGTAGTTATGACGGCGTACTTGAACGGACGGACCATAGTAAAAAACTAGAACGCTCCGTCGATGTACATCCTGATAATCCAATGGGCCATGGAGCAGAAGGTTTTAGATATAGATTTCAATGGAATTTCCCGATATTCTTCTCCCCACACAATCCTAAAAAACTTTATGCGGGCTCCAATCATCTTCATGTCACATATGATGAAGGTCAATCCTGGGAAGTGATTAGCCCTGACCTCACAAGAAATGATCTATCCAAACTTGGCCCATCAGGTGGTCCAATCACCAAAGACAATACCGGAGTTGAATATTATTGTACAGTATTTTCAGGTGCAGAATCCAAACGTGTCAAAGATTTAATTTGGACTGGCAGTGATGATGGACTCATTCATTTGACATTGGATGGTGGTAAAAACTGGAGCAATGTGACTCCGCCGGATTTGCCCCAATGGACTATGATCAATTGCGTGGAAACAGATCCTTTTATCGATGGTGGTTGTTATATAGCTGCCACCAGTTATAAGGCAGGTGATTTTGCACCTTATCTTTTTAAAACGGAGGATTATGGCAAGACCTGGAAAAAAATAACGAATGGCATTAAAGCTGAACATTTTACTCGGGTAGTTCGAGCCGATCCCGGACGCAAAGGTCTCTTATATGCCGGCACAGAAACGGGAATGTATATATCCTACGATGATGGAGCTAATTGGTCTTCTTTCCAGCTAAATCTTCCTATAGTTCCTATTACCGACCTGGTTATAAAAGACAATAATCTGATAGCAGCTACGCAGGGGCGATCGCTTTGGATGATAGATGATCTTACTGCTTTGCATCAATATTCAACTGATCTGGGTAAGACTACAAATCATTTGTTTAAACCTATGGACGTGTATAGGATGGCAGGCGGAAATGGTTTCAGAACTCCTGATCTTACTACCTCGGGAGCTAATCATCCCGGAGGTGTGATAGTTTATTATTATTTAGGTGAGAGTCCGGGAAAAAGTGATACCATTCGTCTCAGTTTGTTAGAGGAAAGTGGTAAACTAATAAAGACATTTTCCAATTTCCCCAAAGAGGATGAAGAAAAACTTGAACCTAAAAAAGGCTCGAATGCGTTCTCATGGAATCTAAGATATCCCAATGCAAAAGGATTTGAAGGACTAATCATGTGGGCCGGATCACTTCAAGGTCCATTAGCAGCTCCTGGAAAATATCAGGTTCAGTTATCATCAAAAAATAAAAATTTATTGCAGGATTTTAAGATCATGCATGCCCCGGGTAGTATAGCTTCCGATCAGGATATTCAGAAACAAGTACAATTCGTCAATGAAAATAATCAGAAACTCACCGAGATCCATAAGTCCATCACGGATATCCGTGATATGCGAACACAACTCAAATCATATATGGATAAGATAAAAGACAATCCCGAAATGAAAGATGTATTGGAAAAGTCCAAAGCGATTGATTCAGCAATGACTAAGGTTGAAGAAGAATTATATCAAACTAAAAACCGGAGCGGCCAGGACCCACTCAATTTCCCGATTAAATTAAATAATAAATTAGCTTACCTCAATTCCATTTCCAACCGGGGTGACTTCCCTCCTACGCAATCTTCTCAAAATGTAAAAACAGAAGTGGTTGCCAAGGTCAATGATCAAATCATCCGGTGGCAGGATATCCTGAACAAAGATGTGCCTTCATTAAATGCATTGATTAAATCGAAAGCAATAGATCCGATTACAATTAAGAAACAAATAAAACCATAATTACAAAAGTTATTTAGAAGTTTTAGATACTATTCCAGTTTCAAAAAAATATTCGTAGGATTCAATTGAACTATGGAATTAAATAATCTTATTAATTCTCTTACCTAAATTCAAATGAACTATCTATCAGGTACAAAATCAGTGTTAAGGTATAGATGGTCTACTTCACAAAAAATAAAAGCATTACGGGAATGAGATTAAATGCAACGAAAAAATAAAAAAGTTGCATAC
>JBDTUE010000270.1:0-5717 GCA_040007895.1 Saprospiraceae bacterium
AGAACTTATTAGTTAAATTCTATATTTGTCCTGAATTTTGTGCCTTAAAAATTACTGAGAAATGAAACCATTGTGTAGATTTGTTATAGTAAATGGATAATTTACAATATTAGGACAAAGTAATTCCAGAATCCAACACGTTTTTTATGCTTTTAAAATATTTTAAGTGTACCGTTTTATTTTGCGGCTTGACTCTTTTGTTTGTTTCATGCCAGAGTAATAATCAGGATGATCCGAGCCGAAGTACCTCAGTAAATAAATTTAATTCAGAAGTGAGTTTGGAGTGGTATAAACTCTTTCTGGAAGTCGATCGTTTTTCTCCTGGATATCGCACACCCGCTGCAGCAAGATTACTTGGTTATGTAGGATTGGCAGGATATGAAGCAGTGGTCCCGGGCATGGACGGTTATAAGTCAATTGCTCCTTCTTATTTCGAATTACATGTTCCTTCAATAGAAACTGGAAAAGATTATTATTGGCCATCGGTATTAAATGCCTTGTATTTTAATTTATTCGTCAATTTTTATCCTAATATCGACCTTGCTTATGTCGAGAAAATGAGCAATCTTAATAAGAGATTTAATTCTCAGTTCAGTATCAAAATTCCATCAGAAATACTCAATAGATCTTCTCAAAGAGGTATTAAGGTAGCAGAAGCATTTTACGAATGGTCCAAAACTGACCTGGTAGGGCATTATGGATTTAAAAATCCACAACCTGCTGATTATACACCTCCTAAAGGACCTGGTAAATGGCAACCTACTACTCCTGATTTTTCTCCGGCACTATTTCCTTATTGGGGAAAAGTCCGTCCATTTGCTCTTCAGAAAAATGAATTGATAGGTAGGCCTTTTCAATACTGGGTTGGAGAATTTAGTGAGGACAGTAAATCTCCTTTTTATCTTCAAGCTCTTGAGGTACGGGGAATGTCAAAGCCTCTAGTGTATAACAGGCAATGGATTGGTGAGTTTTGGAGTGATGACAATTATGAAGAAACCTTTGAGACGGCTGGAAGATGGATTTCAATAGCTAATCAGGTGATCAACGATCACCATTCAGACCTTGAGACCAGTACCTTTTTGTATGCCAAATTGGGTATGGCCCTGAGTGATGCAGCCATACTAATCTGGAATACTAAGTTTACATATAATCTAGAGACGCCGGTAAGTTTCATTAATCGAGTCATTGATCCTACCTGGCTTCCAAGTTCAGCCAATCCATTAAATGGTCTTAAAGGGGTAACTCCTCCTGATCCATCATATCCATCTTGCCATGCAGGCTTAGGTTCTGCAGCAGCTGGTATATTAAATACATTTTATGGAACTTCTTATGGAATGACCGACAAGAGTCATGAGACCAGGACTGAATTCAATGGTATACCTCGGACATTTGCCTCCTTTGATGAAATGGCTACAGAAAGTGCGATTTCACGGGTTTATCTTGGTGTTCACTTCAGAATGGATATCGATGAAGGACTATCATTGGGAAGTCGCGCAGCAGAAAAGGTCAATGGCCTGAACTGGAAATAAATAATAATAAAATTGTTCTAAAACAAAACTAGGCTAAGCTTATTAATGAACTAAACAGTTTAATTAATAACTTCGGATTAAGCGTCTCCGGTTTCTTTTCGCAATTTTTCAACCTGGGTTCTCCATAATTCTTTTTGTTCTTCTACCTCATCGATCCAGGCGTAATCAACTATTTCCAATATAGTTTCATCCGTAATGTCTGCTGTAGAAATACGGAATTCGAAAAAGTCTTCTTCATCTTCACCATCCAACCAGGTAAATCTCAATCTTTCATCCTCAATATCATCCAATAACTCGGCCACTTCAATATTTCCGTTCCAGGAGAAAGTATAGTATTCATTGGTAATATCAACGGCATCGCAAAACCATCTTACCAGGCAAGAAGGAGTGGTAATGAAGTGATAAACAATCGTTGGAGAAGCTTTTAGTAAAAAATCTATCGTAAATAAAACCCGTTTAGTGGGTTTCCCAAAACGCATTAATATTTTTTCCTTTTTAGCCGGCAGCATATGGGCGCTTCCAGGCTTATGTTTTGGAATGATCTGAACTAACTTAAATGGTGTTTTTGTTTTTGGAGCTGTTTTATCCTTTGGTTTCCTTCCATTGCGACGACTTGGTCTTCCATGGCTCAACTTCAGATTAGGACCTTTAGCAGTAGAAGGTGCATACAGACCTGCTTTGACAGGTTTTGAAGTAGCTGAAATTATACTCTTGGATTTGGAAGCAGCTTCCTTTTTTGCTAAGCTGGCTTCGTCAACTTTAGCACTTGCAGGCTTTTTAGGCGGAGCAGTTTGCAAACTTTTATTTTCTGGTTTAGTAGGCTTCTTAGAAACGGAAACAACGCTGGTCTTTTCGACTTTGGATGATTTCGGTTTAGTTTCCGCTTTTTTCATAATGGATCGTAATGATAAGGTATAAAGTGCAAATGAAAAACAATTTTTCGAATTGTAGGCCTAATTCTTCAAAATTTACAGATAAAATTATAGTCAGAGTTCAGAATTTAAGTCCTGACTTCCAAGATTCTTTATGAAAATATCAATAAAATCTTATCTTTGTGGTCCTTAATCGCAAGCTAAGATACCATATTTTATATTGAATTTGAAAAATTTTTAAAATTTTTGTTTTAAATGAGGCAATTAAAGATAACGAAGTCTATAACAAATCGTGAAAGTCAGTCTTTAGAGAAATATCTTCAGGAGATCGGTAAAGTGGATTTGTTAACCCCCGAGGATGAGGTTACACTTGCCAAATTAATAAAACAAGGCGACCAGGCAGCCCTGGAACGACTCACCAAAGCCAATTTAAGATTTGTAGTTTCCGTAGCAAAACAATATCAAAATCAAGGACTTTCATTAAGTGATTTGATTAATGAAGGGAATTTGGGCTTAATCAAAGCTGCTCAACGATTTGATGAAACCCGGGGTTTTAAATTCATTTCCTATGCTGTATGGTGGATTCGTCAATCTATCCTTCAGGCTTTGGCCGAACAATCCCGTATAGTGCGACTTCCATTGAATAAAGTTGGCTCTTTAAATAAAATCAACCGGGCATTTTCAGAACTGGAGCAACAATTTGAACGTGAACCATCACCAGAAGAATTAGCTTCAATCCTGGAAATTCCAAGTGAAGAAGTAGAAACTACTTTAGGTGTTGCAGCCCGTCACGTATCCATGGACGCACCCTTTATTGATGGAGAAGACAATACATTACTGGATGTACTCGAAAACATCGGTACTCCCGCCACAGATAATTCATTGGAATACCGTGAATCACTTAGAAATGAGATTGAACGCTCATTAGGCACGTTGACTGACCGACAGGCTGATGTCATCAAATTATATTTTGGTATCGGTGTAGAACATCCTATGTCCCTTGAGGATATTGGAGAAAAATTTGGTCTTACCCGTGAACGTGTTCGTCAAATTAAAGATAAAGCGATCAATAAATTACGCACAGCTTCAAGAAGCAAACTTTTAAAACATTACCTGGGCGCTTAAGATCTGCCTTCTGTCTCAGGGATTATCATTGGTCTGTTTATACTTTCTTGTAAAGAGATAAATGTTTCCGTACGTTGCACGCCTTCAATGGCCTGAATGCGATCGGTAAGTACATGTTTTAAGTGTTTTGTATCCCTACAAATGATCTTAATAAAAATACTATAATTACCTGTAGTATAATGGGCTTCTACGACTTCAGGAATTTGCCTGATTTCCTCCGCTACTTTATCATACATAGAACTTTTATCTAAAAAAATACCGAGATAAGCTGTTACATCATATCCCAGTTTATGGTAATCTACTTCAATAGATTTTCTTTTCACAATACCTAATCGAATCAATTTTTTCATCCGGACATGAACTGTACCTGCAGATACAAAGAGGGCTTTACCTGTTTCTGCAAAGGATTGATCGGCATCGATCATTAATCTCGTAAGGATCTTTCTGTCGAGATCATCTATACTATCTTGTTTTTCCGTCATGTACTGAATCTAAAGTTAAATCGAAAATGTGAATTAATCTCATTGGGCTGTTACCCGATTCAAATCCATAAAAGTGATTTAAATCAAACCCATTTGAACTTCTTAAAAATATTTTAACCAGTTTATCCCCTGGAAATGGTTTGTAAATTTCTACGTTTATTTTCTTGCCAATGGAAAACAATCCATATGACTATTCAGTCTTAATAGTATAGATTTGTTCCCGAAATGTCTGAAAGCAAACCGCCAACAAAATATGAAATAGTCCAACCCATTTTATTGGCCCTGATGGTCATCCTGGGCATATTTATGGGCCGCAAGATTGAACAAACATCTTCCCCTGAAACTAAAGAATATACGAAACCAAGAGATGGAATAAAAAACAATGCAGCTATCCTTGAAGAAGCTATCCGTTTTATCGAAGCCCGTTATGTTGATTCTGTTGATATACATAGGATTTCTGATCTCACCCTGCAAGCCTTGACAAAACAATTAGATCCATATTCCACGTATATCTCATCCAACCGGTTAACGGAAGATATATTCCGCTCTTTTCACGAAGCCTATGGATTCAGGATAAAAGAAGAACAGAAAAAATATATCGTAAATCAAATTGACCCATACTCCAATGCGTGGAATTCAAATCTTTCAGTTGGCGACGAAATAATAAAAATAAAAAAAGGTTCTCCATCCATAAATTCGTTTTCTCAATGGAACGATTCGACCCTTGACCTTGAATTACGAAGGCCTTTGAGTAAAGGTTCCATCATGATTAGTCTGTCGAGGAATGATTCCATACGTCAATTGACCGTATTCCCGGTCATCCCATTAAAGCAAGATGTAGCCTACATTAAAATAATCCGCTTTGGCGATAATACTTATGATGAGTTTATTTCTGCGTTAGACACACTGATCAACAAACATAAAACGCATCATCTTATCATCGACCTTCGCGACAATCCCGGGGGGTATCTTGAAGAATGTTCTAGAATTCTCAATCAACTATTTAAAGAAAAAAACCTGTTGATGGTTGCTACTGAAGGTCGTACCGTTCGTAAAACAGAATATAGAACAGACGGCAGGCAATTATTTGACATAGATAAAATTGTAGTGTTGATCAATGAAAAATCAGCCTCATCAAGTGAAGTATTTGCCGGCGCTATCCAGGACCTCGGTCGTGGCAAAATCATAGGTCAGCCAAGCTATGGGAAAGGTCTGGTTCAGGAACAATATATGTTATCCAATGGAGGTGCATTAAGGCTGTCCGTTGCTAAATATTATTTGCCCTCCGGGAGATCTATTGATGCCCATAGAAGCAAGGATACCGTACATATATTTAAAAACCAAAGTGGACAACTCATTAAGTCTGCTAAAGTAATCATCCCGAATATTTTAGTTAAACCAGACACTAGCTATACAATCCTGAATAAAGAAAACATACAATCGAGGATTATAGATGAATGTATTAAGCTGAAATATCAGTCAGGTATACAAGCCATTTCGATTAAAGAAGAAATTGTTGAAAAGAAAATCATCCCGGCTCTTGCTTTAAATTGGAATAAAAGAAATTCTAGAGAGAAAGAATTTATTGAGTCCACCATAGCAAAAACCTGGTCCATGATTACAAAAAATTATGCTGGCTGGCTAAAAGCTACCTTGATGGAACAACCTGAAATTGTTGAATCTCTTAAAGTTTTATAAAACCGTTTTTG
>JBDTUE010000271.1:0-5717 GCA_040007895.1 Saprospiraceae bacterium
GAATGCATTTACTTTCGGTTGCAAACAATAAAAAACCAGAAGTAACTATTACCGATCTGTTTGAAAATGGCATTGCATCCGGCACACAAGTGGATCTGTTGATACCTTTATGAATTTAAAAAATAGTACCGAATGAAGGCAATAATTATAGATGATGAATCAGATGCCCGGGATGCTTTACACCTGACACTTAACAGATATTGCCCTGATATAAGGGTGCTTGCTTCTGTCGAGAAGCCTTCTGAAGCCCTGGTTCTGATAAAAAAACATAAACCCGATTTGATTTTTCTTGATGTTCAGATGCCTCTGATGAATGGCTTTGAAATGCTTCGCCAGCTGGATGAATCAGATATTAGTATAATCTTCGTAACTGCCCACGACAAATATGCTATCAAAGCTATCCGATTCAGTGCGTTGGATTATTTACTGAAACCGGTCGATGCAGAAGAACTTCAACAAGCAGTGAAACGGGCCGCTGAAAAACAAAATCACACCGAGCATAAAATGAAATTGAAATCATTTCTGGACAATGCCTATTCTAAACAAGAGCATCTCGGACATTTATCTATTCCTACTATGCAGGGCCTGTTGTTTTTAGATATCAATGAAATCATATACTGTAAAGCAGATGACAACTATACCGAAATTAGGAGGATCAACCATCAAAAAGTTATTGTTTCAAAAACACTGAAAGACATTGAAGAAATGCTCGAAGGATACGCATTCTTCCGGATTCATCAATCCTGTTTAATTAACCTGAAATTTATGCAACGATATATCAAAGGAGATGGTGGTCATGTCATCATGAAAGACGGGACTTCACTGGATGTCGCCAGGAGAAAAAAAGAAGAATTTTTATTGCGGATTAACAAGCCTTGATTTGTCAACGACGCTCATACATATTAAACAAAGACATTAGATTCAACTACCGCTCATAAATATCTTTTTGATGAATCTCCATCCATAGATCAGGCTGCGCTATCTCACTCCAACCAGTCCGTTTATAAAGTTCATGGGCATCCTTTGTAAGCAGGATCCAGCGTCTAAGCCCCTGAAGGTCCGGGTGCGATCGAATTGTTGTCATCAGCCATTTAGATAACCCCTTGCCTCTGAATTCTTTTAAAATAAAAACATCGCCAAGATAAGCTATCGATGTATAGTCGGAAATAATGCGGGAATAACCAATTTGTATATTTTCATAATAGATACCAAAGCATAATGAACGTTCACTTGCTCTCTGCACTTTTTCAAATGGAATTCCGGGACTCCAGTATGCCTGTGTTGATAAAAACCAATGAATCATCTTCAGATCAAGTTTGTTTCGATCTGTTGATATCATGTATTCACCTTGTATTAATTCAAATGGTTCCAACATCGTTTTTAATAGATACATTCTAAACCCTGTCCAACTGGTAATACTGAATTGATCACATCATCTACTATATCCTCACCAAACGTTTTTTCAACACACCATTTAAATAAATCCATAAAGGCCAAGCAACCTGCGGCTGTACCAATATTGCCTTGTGTCACAAGGTGGCGATCTTCAATGACATCTACTTCCATTTCCTTAAGTGCTTTTATAGAAGTGGGATAAGTCGTAGCGGGAACATTTTTTAATAATCCAAGCCCGGCTAATAACAACGCGCCAGAACACATGGAGCATATGATTTGTTTTTCGGGGTTTAAACTAAATCGTTGCAGATACTCCTGATCTCTATATAATCTTCGTGTTCCCGAACCACTGGCAAAAAATACAATATCTGCATCCTTACACTCTTCGATGGTTCCATGCATTTTCAATTTTATGCCATGGGTTGAATGATGATATTCATCAGTACCAACAAATTTTATAATGGTATCCTTTTCAATAAAGCGGATACGATTAAATAAATCCCAGGGAAGGAAAACATCAATATCTGTGAATTGGTCAAAAACGACAAGAACTATTTTTTTCATAATTGTTATTTTAAAAAATCTCCATCCATGATGAATAGTTTTACGGATTGTTCTGTAACTGATCGATGTGAACTATTATGATCTGAAACGAGATATGACATCCCGGGTCTCAAAACATACTTTTCTCCGGATTCTAATTCAGTAATCAACTCCCCTTCGAGGCAAAGTACGATGTGTCCGGTTTGGCACCAATGATCTGCAACATATCCTGCGGAATATTCCACCATTCTAATCCTCAATCCAGGCAATTGAATGGTCTGCCATGAAGCGTGACCTGATTTACCCGGATGGATAACTATCGGTATCTGCGTCCAATCAATAAGTTGATATGGAATATTCATTGCTGTTTTATTTTTTCATTATAATTTGTTCCCGTATTAATAACTTCTAATTTTGATTAATAACACAGCTTAAATTCCACAATTCATCCTTTCTATTCAGTCCAAAAATGCCCAATAGAATAAGTCTTTGCTTGTCCACCGATCCAAACCCTGTCTCCTTTGTCAACACAAAAAAGTTCACCGCTACGTTGCGAAACTTGCATCGCCACCATTTCCTTTTTATTTAGGCGTTCACTCCAAAAAGGGATCAACGAACAATGAGAAGATCCCGTCACAGGGTCTTCCAGTATAGAGGATTGAGAAGTAAAAAACCTTGAAACAAAATCATGATGATCGCCCTTGGCTGTGACTATGACTCCTCCCGGGCTAAGGCTGATCTGATCAAACACTAACCTGTTGATTTGAATATTCCGGACATCCATTTCATTGTCATACATCAAAACATAATCTCTTGATTTTAATACTTCAATGGGTTGAATGCTGATAGCGTCTTTTATAATAGCAGGCAATTGAGATGGTAACGGTTTTCTCGATGGAAAATCCAGGGTGTACTGGTTCTGGTTAATACTCACTTTTAACTGTCCGCTCCTCGTCTCAAAAGTTATAGTATCACCTTTAAAATCAAGATAATTTTTAATCACGTGAGCCGAAGCCAGCGTAGCATGACCACATAAGTCCATTTCAATTTCCGGGGTAAACCAACGGAGGTGATAATGATCTCCACGGTTTATAAAAAATGCTGTCTCTGCTACCGCATTTTCCTGAGTAATTTTTAATAATATTTCATCCGGTAACCATTCTTGCAACGGAACCACGCAAGCTGGATTTCCACGAAATAATTGATCGGTAAATGCATCGACTTGATAAAGATCTAATTTCATTTTTTAATTTTTTATCCGGGATCGGAATATTCCCCGGTTAATTGAATTTCTATTTTGGATTATTACAGATCATATGTCCAATAATCGCCTGTGATAATTGACCTGTCCCAGATGATAATTTAAATGTCCTGCCAGGTGAATTAAAAAATATTCGATACTTGTTTTTTCTTTAAATACCAGGATAGGAAATAATTCATTTACATCAAGATCCTTCAGGGTCGGCATCACCTCTCCGATCATTTTAATTGCAGCATCAATTTTATGTATCAATTCAATCCGGGATACTCCTTTCATTGAAAATTCGAGGTCGCGATTTCTGACATAATCTGTATGACCCAGAGCGGCTCCTATGAATGCATTCAGGTTACCTACCAGGTGCAATACCAGGTTGCCCGCCGGATTGGTGATGGCTTTTTCCGTATGCCAGATAACGTCTTCGTTTTTATAAGATTGAATTTCAAACCTGAGTTTTTCCAGGTCGCGGATAAATACCAATTGAATTGTTTCTAACAACATGAATAAATAATTTTATACAAAAATCTATGTAATTTCTTTTCCAGTACAGATACAATTTTATTAATTTTGACCGATACAGTTTAACTATGCAGACCTTAAATATCAAATCCAAAGAATTGCTTTACCAAAGTATTTCGCGAAATATCGAGCATCAAATTAGTAATGATGTATTAAAGACAGGAGACAAACTGCCTTCCATTCGGATGATTTGTCGTCAGCATGGCGTCAGTATGAGCACGGCTCAACAAGCATATTATGATCTGGAAAAAAAATCAATGATCGAATCCAGACCACAATCCGGTTATTATGTATCTACGTCTAGTAGAAAACAAATGGCTATGCCGGAAGTTAGCAAACCAACGATAAAACCTCAATTTAAAAAAGTAGATGAAATATTTGCCAGTCTTCACAACCCTGCTTCTTTAAAAGACATTACGATGTTTTCCATTGGAACACCAGCCATTGAATTGTTGCCTGTTGCAAAATTGAATAAAGCTTTGATTCAGGCTATGCGTGAAATCCGGGGCAGTGGTGTACGCTATGATTCTACACAGGGGAATGAAAAACTGAGAAAACAAATTGCCAAATGGTCTTTTCTCTGGCAAGGACGGCTTACGGATCATGATATCATCACTACAGCAGGATGTATCTCTTCTATTGCTTTTTGTTTTTCAGCTTTAACTCAACGAGGTGACACGATTGCTGTAGAGAGTCCTTGTTTTTTTGGAATATTACAATTGGCCCAGGCTCATGGCTTGAATGTCCTTGAAATACCTACTCATCCACAGACAGGTATTGAAATCGATGCGCTTAAAAAAGTGATTCAACATAAAAAAATAAAACTGGTATTGTTAGTCAGTAATTTTAGTAACCCACTTGGCAGCCTGATGCCAGATGAACATAAAAAAGAAGTAGTCCGGTTATTAAGTCATGCAGATATCCCCATTCTAGAAGACGATATATATGGTGAACTATATTTTGGAAAAAACAGACCCACTTGTTGTAAAACTTATGATACGTCAGGTCATGTAGTTTGGTGTAGCTCTGTTTCTAAAACGTTAGCTCCGGGGTATCGCGTCGGTTGGATAGCTCCTGGAAAATATAAAGATCAGGTATTGAAGATGAAACTCTATCATACCTTATCATCTCCTGGTATTACCCATGAAGCAATCGCTAATTTTTTAGAAAATGGACGTTTTGAAAGTCATCTCCGGAAACTACGACACACACTACATACTACTTACCTCAATTATGTGAGGGTCATTGGTGAATCTTTTCCACCAGGTACCCGTCTTAGCAGACCTCAAGGGGGACTTTCTCTCTGGATAGAATTAGATAAAAAAATAAATACCATCGATCTTCATCACACTGCCATGAAACAAAAAATCAGCATTGCTCCCGGAAGCATGTTTACACTGAGGGATCAGTATAAAAATAGTATGAGACTAGCCTATGGCATGGTTTGGAATGAATCGCTTGAACATAAACTGCGATTATTGGGAAAATTGATTAAAACTTCATAGCATATGCTATAGTTGTATTTATCATGAATCAAGTTCTTTATCCTCATTCTTTTCCTTAACCTCAACCTTAACCTCTTACCTTTTCCTTATCCCTTATCCCTTATTCCTCGTACCTCCTACCTCCTACCTCCTATCTCCTACCTCCTACCTCCTACCTCCTACCTCCTACCTCCTACCTCCTATCTCCTATCTCCTATCTCCTATCTCCTAGATTCATTGCCATCGAAAAATTTTCAGCGCTACCGCGAACGTCACCACCAGCCAGGCCGCCACGATCGCGAGCTCCGGCGCCACCTGCGCCAGCGTAGCGCCCTCGAGCATGTTGGCCCGTAGCGCGTTGTTGACGGCGGTGAGCGGGAGCGCCTGCACGAAGGGCTGAATGGCCTGGGGGAACCGGGCCGACGAGAAGAACACTCCGGAGAACACCCACATCGGCACCAGCGCAAGGTTCATCAGTCCCGACGCGCCCTCGATGGTGCGGGGACGTGAAGCGATCA
>JBDTUE010000272.1:0-5714 GCA_040007895.1 Saprospiraceae bacterium
ATTTATTTTATGTAACTAATTTATTCTTTATAGCAAACTCAGTCAGACCGGCAATCCCGTTAACTTCAATTTTTTGAATTATATTATTGCGATGTGTATCCACTGTCCTTGGACTGATAAATAAATGATGCCCGATTTCAACAGAGGTCTGTCCCTTGGCAATCAATTTTAAAATTTCTATTTCCCTTTCAGACAATTTTGATAAAGGATGATCAAGGATTTTTTTTGTCTTATTTGCAAGGATCATAGCCACTTCACCGGTAAAGTATCTTTGCCCCTGTACGACCTGGTGAATGGCCATCGTGAGTTCATCCGGTGATGCATTTTTAAATAAAAAACCATCGACATTTTTTTCAATAGCTGCCTCTACCAGATCTAAGGTATTCATCATGGTAAGCAGGATTACTTTAATACCAAAAAAATCTTTTTTAATTATTTCAAGTGTCTCGAGTCCTGTCAGCACCGGCATATCCTGATCCAATAACACTACGTCGGGTTTTGTATCCGATTTGATTTTTTGAATAGCTTCTTTTCCATTCGTTGCCGTGCCGATTACGGACAAGCCCGTCATAGAGGAAATAAGAGCCTGCAAAGCATCCCGTACGAGCCGGTGATCTTCGACGATCAGGATTTTTATCTTGTCTGCACCAGGCATAGGATTATACATGTGGTATCGGTATGATCACAATACTATTCGTACCATGAGGCTCAGCATTTTCAAATTTATAGGTTCCACCCAGGGTGGCAACCCTGCTGACGATATTGAGTAGCCCCATACTGCTCCTTTGATGGATACCTTGTTCATTAAATCCCTGTCCATCATCCTGTACCGTCAGGGTAAGGATATTACCTGCGAGAGTAAGATAAAAAAGCACATGTTTAGCGTGGGCATGTTTAATGATATTATTAATGATTTCCTGCGCAATCCGGTAGATACCTATTTCAATTTTGTCATTTAATCCAGCACTTAGGCCTGCAATATTTATTTTGTAATCAATACCGGCATTTTTTAAAGTATTGGCTAAGAGTAACTCCAGCGTTGGCCCTAATCCCTGATGTTCAAGGGTAGGTGGTAGCATAAGGTGAGCAATGTTTCTGACCTCAGTGGTAGTTTCATCCAATTGTTTAGAAAGAGTTGATACCTGTTCAGGATGAATCGTACTCTTCGAATTTATTTTTAGCTCAAGCAGGTTGAATCCCAATTTCAATGCTACTAATTCCTGAGCTACTCCATCATGAAGATCTTTGGCTATTCTTTTTCGTTCCTCTTCCTGAGCGGCGATGATTGCTTCCAATCCTTGTTTTTGCTCTTGAATAACCGCAGCATCGAGTTCAGTTTGTTTTTTCAACCTATACCGGTTAAAATATAATATACTGAATATTACAAGGAACAATAAACCAATCACCATCCCGGTGATCCAAATCCGTTGTTTTAAAATTTTATTGGACTGATGAGCAAGATTCAATCGTTGAGAGGTAAGTTCATTTTCTTTTTTTTGATTTTGATATTTGGCTTCGGCATCGGCAAGGTTTTTTGTATTTTCTGATTTAAAAAGAGAATCATCCAACTGCATAAATTTTTTAAACCAAATCAGGGATTCCTTATCGTGACCAAGTAATTCATAGGATTTAGCCATCTCTTCATAATACACTTCCATAGGTGAAATCAGATCAAGGTCCTTCATTATCTTATACCCCTGCCCAGCATACTCCAGAGCTTTTTGAGGTTGGTTCAATCGATTGTAAGCAGTAGCCAGATTAATATATGGAAATACCATATTGGCCTTGCGATTAACCTTCTGGAGGTATTCAAGAGATTTTGAAGCAAATGCAATAGCTTCAGGATATTTATTTTGTTCATTATAAAGGTGAGCCAAGCCTCCTTCTATGACGCCTGCCACAAAATAATTTTCAAATTTCAAGGCCACATCGATCCCTTTTTTGGAATAATAAAATGCAGAGTCCAATTGACCATTGGTGCCAAAGGCAACAGCTATATTGTTGTAGGTAAATGGTGAACCTTTTTCATCACCGTATTCCAGCCGGATAGCCAATGCTTTTTTCAGATATTCAATTCCTTTTTCATGAAGTTTTTGATCTGAAAATAAATTACCAAGGTTAGCATAACCGGAGGCCACATTTTTATATTGTTTTAATTTTAGATTCAGATCTACAGCTTTTAATAAATATGGAATGGCTGAATCAGGTTGATAAGCTTGTCTATAATTTGATCCGATATTGTTGTACGTAGCTGCCATCCCGGATGAATCATGGAGCGTGAGATAGATCGACAACTCGCGGTGATAAAGTAAAGCGGCGGAATCCCGGTTGCCGGTTTCACTATAATACCAAGCTCTCAGATGCATGGATTGTGCAATACCTTTCTGATACTTATTTTCTTTAGAAAGGCTTTCCAACGTGTCTGCGGCGGGAGGCAATAATTCGATATTTTTATCCTCAAGAGATTTGACCAGATTAAAATAGGCTTCCGCTTTTTTTATCCCGTCAGTTTCATTAAGGTATATTTTTCGCAAACTGTCCACTGCGGACGAAGATTGTCCAAAAACAGATTGACCGATAAAGATGAAAATGAAAAATCCAAATCTCATCATGAGTCCGTAAGATTAAAAAGGATTTTAGTACGAGTATTAAACTTCTTAAAGGTAATAAAATACCTGTTTATTTAATTTCAGCTTTCCAATTTCCTCAAACATCTACCATCAAATCAGGTATATCTCAACGCCATTCGTAGGATCATCGAAAGATGTTAGAGAAATACTTTTGAGAATCAATCCCTTTCCTTTTAGATTTCACTCAATTTAATATTCTTGTATTGAATATGCATTTCATTGCCTGGATGCAATTGTAAACCAATAGGACCATGAGCTGGAATATTTTCAGAAGTATAGGTCATGACTTCTTTGCCGTTTAACCATACGGTATAAGTTTTATCCTTCACCATGATCTTCATTGTATTCCAATCTTTTGGTTTAAGTAGTTCAGCTACGCCTTTTGCTTCGACAGGGTATTTTAAAACCGGGATATAAGGTGAACCGGTCAAATCGCGTTTCAGTGAACCACTGATTCCTATCTGGATTTGATCATTTTCACCCCTAAGGAATACTCCAGAGTCGACGGTACCTTCACCCATTTTAAAATCCGTTTGAAAAACGAAATTGGTGTATTCTTTAATGGTCCAGATGTTTGATCCTTTTTTTTCAGGTCCACTTTGGATATCAAGGATTCCTTTCGAAGCTTTATACCAGATATTGTTTTCAGGAACTTTCCAACCAGCGAACGATTTCCCATCGAAAATTTTATGTAATTTTTGTCCGGAAGCGGATAGGCTAAACAAAAGTAAAACCAAAAGTGATAATATGTTTTTCATAGACTCCAAGATAGTATTTTTCTCAATTTGTTAGGCAGGGAATCATTCAGATTTAATTATGTCAATGGGTGACTTCCAGAGGTGAGCCTTCACAGGATAAGTCATCTTTTAACTTAGTATTCAATCCCTAAAGTAGATCTGATACATTCACTCAATTTTCCTACTTTTGACTACATTTTTTTTCAATATAATTTTTAATGAAAACTTCAAATCTGCTTCTGATAGCATCTATTTGTTTACTTGCAATACAAGGATGCAAACAAGAGATAAAATCAGGTGATTCTTCTTCTGAGTTACTTTCTATAAAACAAGACTCTGCGTCAGCTGTAAAAATGGCAATGGACATTAAATCGCAGACTGCCATAAAACTGGCAGGAGGATTGCAGATTAGTCTTTGGGCTACTGATTCCCTGGCACCTGATCCGGTCGGTATGGACATAGACTATGACAATAATGTTTATCTCACGAGGACCAATCGTCAGAAGAATTCAGAATTTGATATACGAGGTTATCCTCAATGGATGACTCCTTCAATTTCATTTCAGTCTGTCGATGATCGCAGAGCATTTTTACATAAAACATTTGCTCCTGAAAAATCAGAAGAAAATAAATGGCTCCCGGATCTTAATGCCGATAGTATTCATGACTGGCATGACCTGGCAGTTGAAAAAGAAGAAGTTTGGAAACTAACCGATAAAAATGGAGATGGTATTGCAGATATTTCCACGCGTATCATCAATGATTTTAATGATGAAGTGACAGATATTCTTGCCGGTATTTTAGTCCGGGAAAAAGATATGTTCCTTACCGTAGGTCCAGATGTATGGAGGTTGGAAGATACTAACGGTGATGGAGTCATGGATAAAAAAACTTCTATCGCAACAGGCTTTTCAGTCCACATTGGATTCAGTGGACATAATCTTTCCGGCATCATTGAAGGACCCGACGGAAAAATTTACTGGAATATAGGTGATATCGGAGGTAATATCACCGACAAAGCGGGTAATAAATATCCGCATCCCAATGAAGGCATGATTTTGCGATCTAATCCGGATGGCAGTGATTTTGAAGTGTACGCTCAAGGACTTCGCAACACGCATGAGTTTGTATTCGATGAATATGGAAATCTTATCTCTTCTGATAATGATGGAGATCATCGCGGAGAAAGCGAAAGATTAGTTCACGTCGTAGAAGGATCGGATGCAGGATGGAGATCAAACTGGCAGTATGGAAAATATACGGATCCTAAAAACAACAGGTATCATGTATGGATGGATGAAAAATTATCTATTCCCAGATGGGAGGGACAGGCTGCTTACATTATTCCTCCAATACAAAATTTTCATAATGGACCTACAGGTATGGTATATAATCCGGGAACGGCACTGGGAAAAGATTGGTTGCATAAATTTTTCCTGGTAGAGTTTGTCGGTAACCCGTCATCATCACATATCTGGGCATTTGATCTTAAACCGAAAGGTGCATCTTTTGATCTGAAAACAGATTTGGATTTAGTAAGTGGAATCTTACCTACGGGTATCCGTTTTGGTATGGATGGTGCTTTATATGCTGCAGATTGGGTTAATGGATGGAACACTAAAAATTATGGCCGCGTCTGGAAGATCGATGCCGCTCCAGATAAGAATGATTTAAAAGTTGAGCGTGAAGAAGTACTCAGGATCATGAAACAAAGATTTTCAACTTTAAAAGAAGATCAACTCGGATCATACTTAAAACATGGAGATCAGCGTATCCGTCAGCGGGCGCAAATCGAATTGGCTTCCAGAGGAGAAAAAGGTTATTCTATATTCAAAAATGCTATTAGTCATCAGGAAAATCAATTGGAAAGAATTCATGGTATTTGGGGCATAGGACAATTATTGGCCAAGACTCCTAAATATGCTGAAGATATAAAAGCTCTCTTAAATGATAAAGATGAAGAGATCATAGTACAGGCATTAAAAGTATTGGGGAATGCGAGGATCACCGATGCCGGAAGTTTGATGCTGGAAAAATTAAATCATAAAAATCCACGCATTCAGTTTTTTGCAGCTCAGGGCCTGGGACGAATAAAATATTCACCGGCTTTCGATGGCCTTATCCAGTTAGTGGTTAATAACAGGGATAGTGATGTTTATATCCGTCATGCTGTTGTATTGGCATTGAGTCGTATAGGTGATGGTGGCGATGTCACCAAACTATCGGCACTTTCTTCCAACGCATCAAGGTCTGCAAAGATAGCAGCAGTATTAGCGTTGAGAAGATTAAGAAGTCCTGAAATAAAAGTTTTCCTCAATGATCAGGATGAATATATCGTAGCAGAAGC
>JBDTUE010000273.1:0-5703 GCA_040007895.1 Saprospiraceae bacterium
GGAACCAGCATCGAACGCAACGGTGTACGAAATACTACACTTAATGGCAATGCTCAATTCAGTTATAGATTATACAATGGTAAACGAATGTATATCGTCAAAAAAAGGTTGGAGTTACAGGAAGCCCAATCCGATATAGGTTTACGTCAGGAAATCAACCTTACTACGTTTGATGTAATCAACCGGTATATTAATATCAACCGGCTGATCAAACAACGAAATGCCATCCTCGAAACAATTTCTTTTTTTGAAGAACGAACCAAACTATCTCTTTCAAGATTTGAAATCGGTACCGCGGGTAAAAATGATTACCTGCAATCGCAAGTCGATCTCAATGTCCAGCGCTCTAACGAACTTACCCTCATCAATAATATCCTTTTAGCAAAAACGGATCTCAACAGAGTACTTGCCAGGGATCCTTTCATTTCATTTGATGTAGAAGATGTGGATATACCTGCGGCATTACCATCCCGGGAAGAGATAAAAGCAGCCATAGATTCAATCAATCCGGATGTAGCATATATCCGGTACAATCAGCAAATACTCGAACAGTCAGCGCTCGAGATTAAAGCTCAGCAAAAGCCATCTCTTTTTGGAAATGCGTCTACAACATTCAATCGAAACGACAATACAGCAGGATTTAACCTGTTTACACAAACCTACGGACCACAAGTGGGGTTGAGTTTTTCACTGCCCATATTTACCGGACCTATCGTCAGGCAACAATTGCGGGCCAATGCACTACAGTATAAAAACGAAGGATTGCAAATAGATAATGTAAAACAATCTTTATTTTCCCAGGCAGCTCAAGCGTATCAGAATTTTGCTAACGCAAAACGACAGATTGAATTAGAGATCCACAATCTTGAAATCATTCGAGAAAATAACTCTATATCGATGGAACGGTTTAGGAAAGCATCGATCACCACCGTTGAATTACGACAGGCTCAATTAAACTTAGTTGAATCTCAGAACAGGATGATCAATGCTCAGTATACTCTAAAACAAAGTGAAGTTCAGATCAGGTATATTATGGGTGGACTTGTAAACTAAAAAGCAAATTCATTTTCACGTGATTGTGAAATGAATTAAACATCCCTATAAGATTCTGGGTACGCTTTTCTCAACTAATAAGGTGTCCGTATGAGAATTTAATCTTTACAATCACTCCAATATCTGCATGCCCAAACCACAGGAAAATAATTTTTAGATTATTAGCACGGGCCTTTAAAATAAAATCATTATACAATGAAAAATCAAACTTGCTTTCCTGGCTTTCTATTAATTCCCAATACACCGGTATCAAAACGGTATTTAAATTCATTGCCTTAAGCCTTGGCCAGACACTCTCCATGTTTTGCGAGGTAGTGGCTGTAGAATTGCCAAGTTCACCTCCAAGGATTAAAAATGGTTTATCCTGAACGATTAATTGTGTTTTGTTTCCAACCCTGGACAAATGAGGGATTTGATGTTGACTTAATCCAGGTATGACAGATACCATTAAAAGTATAAAAAAACAAATGCTTTTCATAAAAGGTATAAACAGCTAAAAAATGTATGAAGAGTCACCAGGAGTGTATAAATAACTGATTTAATCCGTCAAATAAATATATGATTTTTTATACATCCCTCCTGAATACAGAATTCAGGATAACCCGGCAACTGCCCCTGGTGCAACTATTCTTTTCAAACGTTATCTATATTCATAGCTATTTTAAGTAATAAATCGCTACATCATCATGATCGGCAAGACCATACTAAATAAAACTGCTTTAATAATCATAGTATGGGTGATTGCAGGATCCTTACTGACAGCTCACGAATATTTCTTTTTATCCAATTACAAAGGGATCCTGGATACAGAACCCATGTCAGTGTATAATTTTAAAAATAATCTTATAGCAGCCTGTTTTTCTTTGGGAATCGGGGGACTGGTATATTGCTTATTTGAATTTCAATATTTTCAAAAAATCTCTAAAAGATTCCGGTTTTGGGAAGCCATTTTTTTACGTATCATTTTTTATGGAGTTTTTCTTTCCTTGCTGCTGGCGCTGACTTCATACTTGTACAATTCTATATTGTCTCATCGATCTTTTTTAGATCCTGAAGGATTGGCTAAAACTAAACACTTTTTGACTTCCATATCGCTTTTACATCCCGTGCTCCCATTTATGGTTCTGATCATTATTAGTTCTTTTTTCCTCCAGTTAAGTGAACGGTTCAGTGTCCAGGAATTAAATCGAATGATGTCGGGCCGGTACTTTCATCCGAAGCAGGAAGAGAAGGTGATTTTGTTTCTTGATCTCAATCATTCTACTTCTCTGGCAGAAAAACTGGGCAATGAAGGTTTTTATGAATTGATAAATGATTTTTTCTATGATATCGCTGCAGTGATAGAAAAATATAAGGGCGAAGTAGTGGAATACGTAGGAGACCAGGTTGTCTTGAGCTGGGATATTCAAGAGGGTACACAATACGGCAATTGTGTTGAATTTATTTTTGAATTCGAAAAAGTCATACAACAGAAATCAAAGTACTATGAAAAAAAATTCGGAACAGTGCCCGAATTCAAAGTGGCTATCCACAGTGGACAGGTGATCATCGGCGAAATAGGTAAAATAAAAAAATCAATCAAGTTTAACGGGGATGTATTAAATACAACCAGCCGGGTAGAAGGGATGTGCCGCACCCTCGGAGAAAAACTTTTGCTTACAGAGCCACTTATCAACCATTTTAAACATATTACATTTAGTCCGGTAAAAATTGCAGATACTAGTCTGAGAGGGAAAGAAGAGAAAATCGGAATTTATAAAGTGCTTCGTGAAGTGCAATGAATATTACCTGGATAATAGAATAATTTCAGGCAATACAGTCCTCCTTATAAAAATATATCAAGTTCAAATATTATTCCAATGGAGGTTCAGCGTATTCCTATGATCTGGGTGAAAGATTGTTGCGATGGATCAAACGCACACAGGTATTTACAAATCTTGCAAGGGATCCTGATCCGCAGAGAAGGATTATTTGTTGTTACATCCTTTCTTTCTTAAAAATCAACTTTGACATAGGTATCATGATCATACCCGAAAGAATAAATAATATAAAAGAGAATTTCAATCCCAACCAATGAGCTATATATCCTATCAACGGTGGACCGATCAACATACCTGCAATACCGTATGTTGCAATAAGTGAAATAGCCATGCCCGGGGAGTACTTGGAAGATCTGCCGGCTAACGTAAAAGTCATAGGGATCACGGATGCTACACCCATACCGGTAATTGAAAATCCAATTAATACTGTCCAAAACATAGGGAATAAAACTACCAGGGTAATGCCTGAGGCAATAAGAGACGCACTCAATAAATATGTTTTTTCCATACCAATCCGGCCTATCAATCTGTCTGAATAAAACCTTGAACCGGCCATAAAAATCATGAATATTAAATAACCCAATGTAAAGATTTCCTGTTTTACTACATCTCTGAAGTATACACCACTCCAGTCAAACATACCTCCTTCACAGATAGCAGAGAGAAATACCATCATTCCCAAAAGAAGAATAAATGTATCCGGTTTGCCGATTATTATTTTATTGCCGATAGCTGTTCGATCGTTTTTTAATAAATAGGGATATGCAATCAGTACCAGAATGACGGTGATGAGTGCAACAATTATAAAATGCATTTGCATCGTAATATTAAACCGGACCATAAACGTAGTAAACAAAACTCCAAGCAATCCACCGGTGCTCCAAAGGCCGTGAAAAGATCCGTTAATTTTTTTATTATGCTCTTTTTGCAGCATGATCGATTGTGTATTCATGGAAATATTGAGAATGCGCATGCAAAAGGCAAAAAAGCATACAGACATGATGAGTACGATCAGTCTATCTGAACAACCAATAGCGATTAATGCAATGCAATAGAAAATAAAAGCTATCCTCAAGGGTACCCGGCTGTCAAATTTCGATACCAACCATCCTGATACCGGTAATCCGATCAACGAACTGATCGGCATCGCCAATAGCAGGTTACCTAATTGTGCATCATTTAAATCAAATATATTTTTGATAGTAGGTATGCGTGATGTCCAGGATGCAAAACAGAATCCAGAAAGAAAGAAAAAAAGGCTCAGGGAGATCCGTTTAGTAGATAGGTCAGACATGAATGTTTAATATGGACCGCAAATGTATTAAAACATTAGTTGAGCACGGAAGGATCTGATCTAGCTTCCCATGTGGTAGATAATTAGCCAGGATGAGGATGCCAGCGTGTCCAATGATATCCTTAAATAGTATTTATTTGACTGACAGTGGATACAGAATTATTTTTTGTCTCTTATTATTTAAAGCTGAATACGACTGGAAAAACGAATGTAACCAGGATAGACCATAAAATGTAAACGGGTAAAAAGGTTGCAATACTTTTTTCGACACTGTCCATTTCATTTTTGTCCCGGATAGTATTGAAAAGTTTATAGGTAACGAGTAGGAGATTAGTCAGCATTAGTATATTCGCCCCTAACACAGCCAGCCTGTTTGGAGTAATGCCCCAGGATGAAATTCTAAACACGATCGCAGACAATGCATATCCATTTACAAGTATTGTGACGATGGAGAGACAAAACAACAATGCAATACCAGTTTTGTTTTCAGGATTCTTCGCAAGTTCTGCTATGGAGAAAAAGATAATGGCCATCACCCCAATGATCAGAAGATTAAAAACCATTAGAAATTCCCGGTCGTTATATGGGTCTTTTCCGGTATAGATCACGGCAATCACATAAGCGACCAGCATAATAAGCACTAATGGAGTAAATACCCTTGCGATGACTGGAGATACTTTATTGACAAGCTGTGGATTGATCAGGACAAGATACGTTGCAATCAATGGTAATGATGCGAGGCCCCAGATAGCAATGTTTTCAAAATAAAATTCTCCGATGTTTAAATCAATCAATTTAAAGAGCCCGATAGTAACCATGGATAAACCCATACCTGCAATCGCAATAATAGTACCCATGACTACCAGATCACCATTAAACCTGAGAAAATCTAATCGTTTGGTATAATCATTCAAACTGCCCCCGGTGTAAGTAAATCCGAGTAAGGCCCACATGAATAGTGGCATATGAATACAAGCCAGCATTAAGGTATCACTCTTTGGATTATTAGGAAGTAAATTGATATATATTGCAGAAATCACCATCGCTATTAAAACAGGGACCAGTCTTTTAGGTGGAAGTTGTTGTCTCCATGCAAAGTATAAGCTAAGCATAGGGAAAACGACGAATGCCAGATTGCGAGTATAATAGAATTCCGGATCTATCGAAGCAAATTGAGCAATTTTAGCTATCAGTCCTGAAATGATGGATGCTATGATGATAAACGTCCATTCTCTTGTAGTGCCCCAGGAGATGTCTTCATTCTCAAAGTTTAGTCTTTCATTCCAGATTTGTGAAATGGTTTTATCCTGGATACGTGGATAAATCATTTTAAACTCTTTTTTAAAATTCGTTTTGTTTTCACGATATACTTTTTCCAGTTGCCTCGGATTGTCTAAACTGGCGATGATTTCTTCTCTCAGCGTGATACTGTTTTCTGCTTGTGATTTCATATTATTTTAATAGTGTTGTTATAAATTCATGAAGTACTTTGTATTTCAAAGTGGATTATCAAAAAAAACTCAGCCCGACTTTTTA
>JBDTUE010000274.1:0-5699 GCA_040007895.1 Saprospiraceae bacterium
GGACGATTGAAACCTGGTATTGCTTATCCATATTTACTTAATATATTTTTTGATCAATTGAAATTAGCTTTTTTATTTGGGGTGAAAATTTTTCCAATCAGGTTTTATATCTAACCTGCTTCCTACTTATCCCTTACGACTTATCCCTTCCTACTTATCCCTAATCCCTCCTTCCCCTCATATTAAACTTTTCCTTCATCTAAAAGAAAGCCCTATTTTCGCCTTTTCAATGTCAGAAACCTACACCTCTAATAAAGTAGACTATCTCGCCGATCTCAATCAACCCCAGCGCGAAGCAGTCACCGCTACGGATGGACCTATCATGGTCATCGCAGGACCCGGAAGCGGCAAGACAAGAGTATTGACTTACCGCATATCTTATCTCATCGAGCAAGGCGTACCTCCATGGAATATCCTGGCTCTTACTTTTACGAATAAGGCAGCGAAAGAAATGCGGGACCGTATAGAAGCCGTGACCGGATCGAGGGCCAAATATATCTGGGCTGGTACCTATCACTCGATCTTCGCCAAGATCCTCCGCATTGAAGCATCCAAGATTGGATATGATCCGAAGTTTACTATTTATGATTCGGATGATAGTAAAAGCCTGATCGGCGACATCATATCTGAAATGTCACTAGACAAACAAGTCTATGTGCCGGGTCAGATCCGTAGCCGGATTTCCTCAGCTAAATCCAATCTTATCTCACCAAAAGCGTACCTGCAACAAGACGAACTCATGCAGCAGGATAAGATGAATAAAATCCCGTATTTCCAGACGATATATGAACGATATGTGGCCCGATGCCATAAAGCCGGAGCCATGGATTTCGACGATCTGCTCTATCAGATGTACATCTTATTATATCGAAACGTGGATAATGTAAAGGAAAAATATCAACGGCAATTTCAATATATCCTTGTTGATGAATTCCAGGATACTAATTACCTCCAGTATGCTATAGTCAAACAATTGATCGAATATCCCGGTAGCCCTCGCAATATCTGTATCGTCGGCGATGATGCACAAAGTATTTATGCTTTCCGCGGAGCGACTATTAAAAATATTTTTGATTTCGAAACAGATTATCCGAGTCACCGGAAATTTAAACTGGAGCAAAACTATAGGTCGACAGAACATATCGTCGCAGCAGCTAACCTGGTCATTCAAAACAATAAAAATCAGATAGAAAAAACACTTTGGACGGATGAATCCGGAGGCAATAAAATACGGCTTATCAAGGCAGTGTCTGATATTGAAGAAGGTAAAAAAGTAGCTGATAATATCGTCGAATGGAAAAACAGGGCAAGCCTGGCTAATACAGAGTTTGCTATTCTCTACAGGACTAATGCACAATCGAGAATAGTTGAAGAACAACTAAGAAGGAATAATATACCCTATAAAGTATTTGGTGGATTATCTTTTTATCAACGCAAAGAGATTAAAGACTTTATCGCATATCTCCGTTTGTCTACAAATCCCAAGGATGAAGAGGCACTGAAACGTATCATCAACTATCCCCGTCGTGGTATTGGTGATTCCACGATTCAAAAAGCTCTCGATCATGCCAATGAAACTAATATAACGTTGTGGGAAGCACTTCATCATTCTGAAATCACTGGCAGGTCATCCAATGCGATAAAACAATTCATCACGATTATGAAAGCGTGTATGAATCATGCATCGACTACGAATGCTTATGCAGCCGCTTTATATATCGGAAAGCACAGTGGATTATTAGATTCACTTAAAGGAGATAAAACACAGGAAGGTCTCGGCCGGCTTGAGAATGTCAATGCATTGCTTGATGGTATTCAGGAATTTATAGAAAACGATGAAGCGACAGAAGCAATTGAAGGTGAAGCTGTATCTACCGGTGAACGCAATCTTTCCGATTATCTTCAGACTATATCCCTACTCACTGACCAGGATGAAGAAATAAAAAATACAGATTTCGTCACCTTGATGTCGGTGCATGCTGCAAAAGGCCTTGAGTTTCATACTGTATTCATAGTGGGAATGGAAGAAAATCTATTTCCAAGTTATATGAGTATGGCTGATCCCGATGCCATAGAAGAAGAGCGCCGACTGTTTTATGTAGCTATCACTCGGGCAAAAAGACAGCTTATCATTACGTATGCGGGCATGCGATATCAATTTGGCCAGGCCCGGTATAATGATCCGAGCCGGTTCCTCGAAGAAATAGATAATAAACACATCGATACTTCTGTCACGTTACGGAATGTTGGCGGACCATTTGCAGATGGCCCCCGCATCTTAAGTACCTTACCTAAACTGGGCAAACCCCGTGATCCGGAAATCAATATCGATCCCAAAACATTTAAACCTGATCCGTCAGAACAAATTGAAGTGGGTATGGAAATCCTTCATATGAAATTTGGTCACGGAAAAGTATTGCATATCGATGGCGCCCGAGATAATAGGGTAGCGACGATAGAGTTTTCAAAACTGGAAGATCCTCAACGAAGGATCATGCTGAAGTTTAGTAAGCTGCAAATCATAAACCGGTAACCTCTAAGTTCACAAAGGAAAACATAGAAATATTTTAAATAAATCTCAATGTCCTTAGTGGTTAATCATACGGAAGGGTACTTCCACTCTCCCCGATAATCCCGCTTTAACAATTTATTCGCCTCCACATCATTGATGATTTTATTATTTGCATCATCCCACTGAATACTGCGACCAAGCTGAGCGGAGAGCATACCCAATAAGGCCATATTGGTTGCTTGTCTTCCATGAGCAATGTCCGCTGCAGGCAATTGACCGGATTGAATACTTTTGATTAAATCATTCCATACCAATTTAATATTCTGATCATCCGGTTTATCGAGCTGAGGATCCTGATGAATAATTTCTTTATTGGAATCATTGGGATAGAAAGTCCAGCCTTGTTGCCATCCCATATGAAAAGTACCTTCCGTACCATAAAAATATACCCCTACATTTTCTGATCTTTTTTCTTTGTGCGAATTAAAAATGCTATGATCCCAGGTGCATACAAAGGATTCAAATTTATAAACTACTGTTTGAGTTGTAGGCGTATCAGCCCAGGTTTCGCGACCTCCCATAGTCCAGGTGGAGTAAACTGATTTAGGCGCTTTTTCTTCAGTCCACCAAAGGATTTGATTAAACCAATGAGGCCCCCAATCGCCTAATTGACCATTGGCAAAATTTCGATATTGTCTCCATCCTCGAGGGTGCATTCCTACATTATAAGTAGCTAAAGGACCAGGTCCACACCACATATTCCAGTCAAACCCCGCAGGTACAGTAGGTTGTTCTTCTTTTTTTGAAGGTCCATAATTGTATTGAACGAATGCTTTCACTTCTTTAATGTCACCGACTTTACCTGATTTGAGGAATTGCATACCACTTACATTATGTGGCGAATACCGTCGGTGAAAATCTACAATGCAGATCCGTTTGCTATTGCGGGCAGCTTTGAGTATAGCGGCACCTTCAAGGACAGTATGACTGATAGGTTTTTCAAGAAAGACATGTGCACCATGATTCAATGCTGCGATGGCGACTAAAGCATGCCAATGATCCGGTGTAGCACAAATGACGATTTGTGGTTTTTCCTTTTCTATACACTCGCGGTAATCTTTATAGATCTTAGGTCGGTCATCACATAATTTGGTGACTTCTTCCTGGCATTTTTTAAGTTGAGCGTCATCGACATCACATAAAGCAGTGATTTTGATAGTTCCGGATCGGATAGCTTCACGTAAGATATTAGTACCCCACCAACCTGTGCCTATCAGAATAGTATTGTATTTGGCCGCTTGTCTGGATACGATATAAGGATGTGCTAAAAGACCTAAAGAGCCAATAGCGGATTGTTTAATAAATGATCTGCGATCTGAGGTTATATTCATGATTATAAACTAAATTAACTTGCTTAAATTTATTGAAATTAATTGAATTGAATTTTAAATATCAGTCCTTAATCCGGTTAAAATCAACATTAATGCTAATACTACTGGGTTATATTAAAAAAGTATTTCTTTATACCTCTATCTTCCAATCAAATAGTGCAAATTTTAATGATATGCATTTACTTATGACATCTTAACTATAGAATCTATTGGCTATAATTAAACCAAATCTTGAAGATTTTGCATATCTTTTTTCTTTGTAATAAAAATGACTTATTCCATATTTGATAGAAGAAAATTTATACTTACCGGGGTTTATGGTTCCATGACTTTAATACCCTTGTTAGAATGGACTTGTAAATCCAATCCTGTACCAGTTCAACCTCCTGGAACCTGGATTGAACAAATGGTTCACTATATAGATGAAGGTATTCCCGCTACGATCAAAGGACAAATTACAGATCCATCCAATCCTCAGTACGGTGGAAGTCCGGATGCCTATGAAATATACAATCCTCATGCCCCTGCGGGTTTGATTCAGTCATTGACCAGTGTATATATTTCTCCTTCATCCTCCTATTATCATGATACGACTTTAATCAAACCGATGATACTCGGAATTGATTATATCCTCAGGCATCAACATACAGATGGCACTATAGACCTGGTGACCACTAATTTTCACTCAACACCTGACAATGGTTTTATCGTGGAATTAATTGCTTTGTCCTATAAATTATTACTTAAGGATGGACAAGATGAAACCATGGAGCTAAGGACTAAACTGAAGTCATTTTTAATAAAAGCCGGTGATGCATTGACAGTAGGCGGAATCCATACTCCTAATCACAGATGGGTAGTCAGCATGGCTCTGGCGAGACTTAATGAATTATTTCCAAATGAAAAATATGTCAAGCGGATAAATCAATGGTTGTATGAAAAAATAGATATCGATGCCGATGGCCAATATAATGAACGAAGCACTTCCGTTTATGATCCACTGACTAATCGATGGCTCATTACCATAGCAACGTTAATGAATAAACCTGAGCTTTATGAGCCTGTGCGCCGGAACCTGGACATGACGCAGTACCTGATTCATCCTAACGGTGATCTCGTGACGGAAATGTCCAAAAGGCAGGATCAATATAGTTCGGCACCAAGTACTCCTTATATTTTTGCTTATCATCACATGGCTATCCAGTTTAATGAAGAAAAGTATAAGGTGATGGCAGCCTGGATAAAATCAAAATATGGTGTCAGGGCATTTGCAGGTTATCTTCCTTATTTTTTGGAATACGAAAAATTTTTACCTGAACCCATTTCCGATAAACTTCCATTGGATAAGTATGAAAAGTATTTTGAAAAATCTAAACTGGTACGATGGCGGGATGGAAATACCGATGCAACGTTGGTAGCTCAAAATTCGAATTTGTTTTCCATGCATCATGAAGGAATCATATTGCAAGCTGTGCGATGTGCTACAGCATTTTTTGGAAAAGGGCAATTTATAGGAGATCGGCTGGAGAAAACAAATGATGGTTATATGATTCATCAAAAATTGGAAGGTCCGTATTTTCAACCGTATGCTGTAGATTCATTGCCAGCGGATGGTGATTGGGATAAAATGCCCAGGGAAAAAAGACCACAGAGCGAAGTGCAATACATGGAATACACGTTGAATGTGCATCAGGTGGAACAAGGTTTTAAATTGAATTTTTCATTAAAAGGAACTGAAGGAGTACCGGTGGCTATAGAACTCAGTTTCAAAAACAATGGCGAAGAATTGATTAATA
>JBDTUE010000275.1:0-5694 GCA_040007895.1 Saprospiraceae bacterium
ACCCTGCGGGTAAAATCACTGCAGCAGCATACACGGGTCCTGCAAGACAACCACGTCCTGCTTCGTCTGTGCCTGCTTCGATTAATCCTTTTTTATAGAATGATTTCAAGCGAATCGTTATATGAATACGGCAATTTATTACTTTTTTGAAAAATACCTTGAAGCAACAATTTTAGATTGATGGTTTTGTAACCTAATAAGTCATTTTTGTTCTACATAAAATGAACTTTGAAGCCAGGGTTTCCTATTAAATTGTTAAACTCCAGATCACCTGTAATAAGGATAGCTGATTTTTCAATTGAAAGAACGGCTGCAAAACAATCTGAATAGGATAATTTGTTTTTAGCTTTAATGGCTGCCGCTTTCAAACACATATCCAGATCGGGTTCCATGATTTCCAATGGCATTTTCATTAAATCCTGAATAGCCTCATTTGCAATTTTGATATTGCTTTTCCTGCACATCATATAAAAGATTTCCCCAACATTGATTGCAGATATATAACCTGATGCTTCATTATTTGTGATCTTGATTAAACAATCTTTGACCAGCTCATATCCTGATTCTTCTTTAAACAGAGCTATTATGGCAAAACTATCAAATACATAACGGATCATTGATGTTTCCGTTTTACCGGGCGATCTTCCAATTTTTTATCCGTTTTCTTCCATGTTTTTACTTCTTTCGAAGACGGTGCCGAATTTTTATATTTTCCAACAAACTGATCAATAAAGGATTCATCCATTGGTCGAAGCAAAATCCCTTGTTTTGATTCAACCAATGCTATCCTTTTACCGGGTTGTATACCGTATTTAATACGTAGCCGTTTTGGCACAAGAAGTTGCCCTTTTGTCGTTAAGGTAGAAGATTCCATATAAGTATTACTTTTAACAAAGGTAATACTTTTTTAAACGCAAGCTTACTTGATCTAAAATCGCCTGAAGTTTGCTACAACTCTTTGCGTAGCCTGGCTACCGGTATGCTTAGCTGTTCGCGGTATTTCGCTATCGTGCGACGGGCTATATTATATCCTTTACGCTCAAGGGTAGTTTTGATTTTTTCATCCGATAGGGGTTTCTTTTTACTTTCACCGACGACCATATCAGAAATGATTTTTTTGACTTCCAGCGTAGAAACTTCTTCTCCTTCCTGGGTTTGTAAGGATTCAGAAAAGAATTCTTTGAGTCGTTTAGTACCGTATTCTGTTTGAACAAACTTACTATTGGCTACCCTGGAGATGGTGGAAATATCATATCCGGAAATGTCCGCAATATCTTTCAGAATCATTGGCTTTAGTTTTCGTTCATCACCGGTTCTGAAAAACTCCTGCTGATATTGCATAATAGCAAACATGGTCCGGTACATCGTCTCTTGTCGTTGACGAATGGCATCTATAAACCATTTGGCACTGTCTATTTTTTGTTTGATAAACAATACAGCCTCTTTAGCTTGACGAGAAGTTTTATTCGTCTTATAACTTTCTTTGTACGAATGAAGTAAATTTTTATACTGTTCACTGATATGAAGGTCCGGAGCATTCCGTGTATTGAGTGTAAGCTCCAGAGCGTCTTCGGTATTGACAATGATAAAATCAGGGATAATGTATTGTACTGCCTGAGCATTGGACTCATTAAAAGCACTGGCTGGTTTAGGATTGAGTTTGAGGATCTCTTCCATCACATCTTTAAGATCTTCTCCGGTAAGATTGAGTCCCCGTTCTAATTTGTGAAAATGTTTTTTAGTGAATTCTTCAAAATAATCAGAAAGCACGGTCAGAGCAACCTCGAGTCTTTTCTTTTGTTCGGCTGTATGATGGACTTTATTTTTAGCTTTTAATTGTATGACAAGGCATTCCTGTAAATCTCTTGCTCCTACTCCGGCAGGGTCAAATTGCTGAATGGATTTTAAAACATGAAGGATCTCTTTTCGGGTCGTTTCAATATTCTGTGTAAACATGAGATCATCGATGATAGCTAATGGATCTCTCCGTAAGTATCCATCATCATCAATACTCCCTATAATATGTACAGCAATAGTATAATCCCGTTCATCCAGGTTTAGCAGGCTGAGCTGATTCATCAGGTACTCATGAAAAGTACGCTCCACGGGGAGGGGAGTTTGTTTTTCTGTATCCGCACTGGGAGTCAGGCCGGTACTGGTTTTATAGGTGGATGGATCATCTTCAAGATAATCCATAATATATTCATCCAGGATTTCATCTTTTTCATTTTGCTCATCAGTGGCTTTTTCTTCTCCTTCACCCTCGAGGTCAAATACATCCGCTGAATCATCATCACCTTCTTCTAATGCCGGATTGATTTCCAATTCTTCTTTAATTCTTTGATCCAGGTTGACCGAAGGAATCTGAAGTAGCTTCATCAATTGAATTTGCTGTGGGGACAGCTTCTGAAGCATTTTTTGACTGATCGACTGTTTGAGCATGATAGACTATAATTTGAAATACATTTTAAGATGACTAGGTTCATCTTAAGACAAATATAATTGTAAGAATCTACATATTATATATTATATTAATATTTATTTTATTATATACTAAAGATTTATATATAAATTGGTTCTATTGATTAATTTATTCATTCTGGTGTCAGTTGGTTAAAAAAAATACGTTTCTTTGCAGTCAATATATAGTTTAAGATGGATTCACCTAAAGGTTATTATTCAAAAAAAGGTTATTATTTTGGCCTTGTATTTTTCTTTATTTTCTTATTCATCCTATTATTAGTTTGGGTGTATAGAATGAATTCTCAATTGGAGTTTTAAGCCGGGTTATAACTAAGAGCCCAAACTTGATGGTTTAACGCTCTGATCTTTATTTATTCTGTTCGCTCTTTGAATTTAAGAAGTTTGGAGTATCAAATTGATTGTTGAATTAACAACTTAAATCTTTATAATCTCAACCTGATTTCTATTCATTCTGTGAATTAAAACGTACTTACCATAAGGTATAGCCAGGATCAAGTAATTTTGACTTTAAGGTTTTAATTAAGCTCATTGATTTTAGAAACAAAACTGTCTTCTGAATACTTTAGATCGTAGAAATTTTATCCGGATCACCACAGCAGCCACAAGCGGGATCTTAATCTCATTTGCGTTACCAGCTGAGACTCGAATTCCATCCATCGACAATATAGACTTCAATTTTACCAAGCTCAATCCTTTTCTCAAGATCGGAGAAGATAATAGTATTCAAATCATTTTGTCCAAAGTAGAGATGGGACAAGGCATTTGGACAACCCTGCCCATGCTGGTCGCTGAAGAATTGGATTGTGATTGGAATAAAATAAAAGTAGAGCATGTTCCCTCCGGTTCAGGGGATCAATTTAAGCAACATCTTTTTGAAATTTCAACCGGTGGATCCGATACGACTCGTTCAGAATTTGAACGATATCGATTGGCAGGGGCCACGGCAAGATTAATGTTGATCCATGCTGCTGCAAAAAGATTTGGAGTATTACCAGAGGATTGTAAAACTGAAAAAGGATATATTATTTCAGGAGATCAACGAATTAGTTATGGAAAAGTCGCAACAGAAGCATCTAAACTTCCAATACCTGATGTCAAATTGGAATCGAAGAAAGAATGGAAATTGATAGGGAAATCTCAAAAGAGATTGGATATAGCGGATAAAGTAAATGGTAAAGCTATTTATGGGATTGATATACATTTCGAAGGCCTGCTTACAGCTTTGGTTGTCCATGCTCCTGTATTTGGTGGGAAAATAATTTCATACGATGCAAACGAATCATTAAGAGTTAATGGAGTTCGCCAGGTTGTTCAGATTCCATCAGGCATAGCAGTGATTGCAGATCATTTTTGGGCTGCCAAAAAAGGAAAGGAGCTGTTGCAAATACAATGGGACACTAGTCAGAATGAAAATATCAATACAGTATCGTTATTAAAAGAATATAGCCAACTGTCAAAATCTCAGGGAGTCACTACACAAGAAAAAGGAAAGGTAGATGATGCTTTAGAAAAGTCGGATCATAAGATCGATGTCGAATTTAGTTTTCCATATTTGGCTCATGCTCCTTTGGAAACCATAAACTGCGTTGTAAAGTTAGACTTCGAAAAATGCGAAATCTGGGCTGGTACACAATCACCCTGGGTTCATCAATCGGAGGTCGCTTCATTTTTAGGTGTTCCACCTGAACAAGTTAAGTTCAATACACCTACGATTGGTGGAAGCTTTGGGCGTAAAGGATCGTTGGGTTCGGATTGGGTAATGGAAGCTGTTCATATTGCCAAAGCAAGTAATAAACCTATTAAATTGATTTGGACTCGCGAAGATGATATCAAGGGAGGTAATTACAGACCTATGTATGTACATCGTGTTAGTATTGCTATTGGATCAAATGGATTTCCAATAGCCTGGAACCATAAAATAGTTGGCCAATCTCTTTTTACAAATACTTTGTTGGAAAAATTTATTGCACCCAATGGTTTCGATTATAGTTCAATAGATGGCGTTCAGGGATCACCTTATTTGGAAAGTGTTCCGGATCATAGACTTGAATTAATTACTACCCAAAATGACATTCCGGTTTTGGCCTGGCGTTCAGTAGGAAACACACATACTGCATTTGTAATGGAAGTGTTGATAAATGAATTGGCTAAGATGGCTGGTCAAGATCCGGTAGAATACAGAAGAATTTTATTAAAAAACAGCCCTCGTCATTTAGCTTCACTTAATCTGGCAGTTGAACAAGCAGAATGGAGTAAACCCTTGCCGCCAGGTCAATTTCGAGGAATCGCAGTACATAAAGCCATGGGAAGTTATGTAACTCAAATAGTGGAACTGTCCGTTACAAATCAAATCATCAAATTGCATCGTGTCGTTTGTGCTATTGATTGCGGGCTAGCTGTAAATCCTGATGGTGTCAAAGCTCAAATGGAAAGTGGAATTGTATTTGGCATAACAGCGGCATTGTATGGTGAGATCACATTGGAACAGGGTCGGGTAATACAATCGAATTTTCACGATTATCAAATGTTGCGCATGAATAACACGCCTAAGATTGAAGTTTATATTGTCCCCAGTACAGAAACAATGGGAGGTGCAGGAGAACCCGGCGTACCACCTATTGCACCGGCTATTGCAAATGCGCTTTTTGAAGCAACAGGTAAATCATTTAGAAGTTTACCATTGAAGTTATAAGTTTCTTTTAGGCTTATCTGCAAACTAAAAACTCATACTTCATCTTGGCAAACCAAATGGACTTTTAATACCCATATAAAAATTATAAGTAAGGTTGCTTTTTGTAAAACAGGTAAAAACCTGATGCCGAAAGTGGAAAAATAAATCAAATTGTTTAAAACGATAAATGCCAAAACAATAAATCCTAAGGATATTAATAATCTCGAACCGGCAAGATACAATCCCGAAAAAACTCCAGCCAATGCAATGACACCAAAGAATCCGGATATAACAGATAAAATATCATGGTAAGAGGTAAATAAAAACGCAGCCAAAAGCATTGATATTAATCCAGTCCATGGAGTTATAATCTTCCAATAGCTTTTTGCAAACGAACTTTGACCATAACTATAAAAGAAAAAGCTGATCGTCATCGTCAACGTAATATTTCCCAAAATCGCTACAGACCTCGCCGGATTGACCATTCCATTCATAGCTACCGGATTCATAAGATTGCACCAATAATTATTAATCCAGTC
>JBDTUE010000276.1:0-5626 GCA_040007895.1 Saprospiraceae bacterium
GCTATTAAAAGAGGTATGGAGCCCACCACATCAATAACTGCAAATAATGTAAAGCTTACGGTAAGCCAGGCATCGAAAGTCCAATCCATCATAGTTTAAAGATAAGAATTGAATGCTTAAAAAAGATAAAGGGGTTACAGAACTATTTTACTTCTGACCATAGTGATCCAATCTCCTGGTATCTTTTCAAAAGAGCAAATCATAATTCTTCTGGTTTGCTTATATTTAGACGAAAGATTCTACTATGGATTTGAATAAAGATGAAATCATCACCATCCGGCCCAAAAAGGAATTGCAGGCAGATCATGCATGGAGGTTATATAATTCACAACAGGAAATGATCCGGTTTGCAGATTATAAAATTTATTTACTGTATATGATTGCAGGGATATTAATGTCTATTGTATTCAGTCAGTACAAAGAACTTATGGAGATGGGCATTTCATTTAAAATTTTATATGTTCTTGTTCTAATAGCCTCAACCTTTCTCATTTATTATTCCATGCAGACGGTGATACCACGGGCGAGCAAAATTCGTAAAATGGATAGTCAACGACTCATTTATTTCCAGGAGATTTCTATTCAGGATGAGAAGGAATACATTTCCAGGTTTATTGACCTTCCTACGGATCAGATTACAGAAGATTTGTTATTGCAGGTAACGGTGTTAAGCGATATACTTGCATTAAAATTTGAAAACCTGAAGAAAGCGATGTGGGCCTTTTATGTTATTCTGGCAGCAATTATATTGATTCAGGTATTGAAGATGTTTGAGTAGTAGTTGAATTAAACCTTTTATGTTAGAATGAGTAATGATGAATTTTGGTATGTACATTCACTTCTATTCAAATAGAAAGCATAAAGTAGAAAAATAATTTGCAGATACAATTTTCATTTCTCGACCCACTTTAATTTTGCCAATTGTATTCCTTCAAATCCTGGCATCGTGGAGGCGATATACCATTGATCATTTACCTTTAAAATTTCCGGAGCCGCCACAGGCAAGATTCCTATTTTGTATTTTTCATCATCAATACCAAAATACATCGGATTGGGTGAAGCATAGACCGTAGTCTGACTATTCTTTCCGTATGCTTGAGTTACGAATAAGTAATATAAACTCAGCTCCTCTATATAAACCACATAAGGACATTCATCTGAAAACCTCGCACTATTGCCCGGATAGGGTGGAGTATGCGATACCATTACCGATGGAGTCCAATGTAACAGGTCAAAAGAACTGCGGACATATGCTGCTCCATCCTGAGTGGATGTAGTGGTATGACTGGTATAATAACAATAATAGGTATTACCGTTTTTAATCACCATGGGATCACGCGCAGTATTGTTTGGAAATGGTTCAAAATCATGTTCAGTGAATAGTGCGGGCTGTCCTTTATTTCCTCTTATTCTTTTAAAGTTTTTACCATCGGTTCCGTTTGCTAGGCAAATCCTTCGCCAGTCTCCGTAAAACAAATGGTACAAATTTTTTTCTTTAAATACAAATGGAGCTTGCATTCCTCCATTGACTTCACCTAGTGTGGTATCTGCCATCCATTTGATACCCTTAGGAGACCAATGAGTATCGGTAAGACTTTTGCTTTCCCATCCAAATAATAAGCGTTGGGTATTTGTCCCTGGTGCTCTAGTGCCTCTTATACATGACCAAAGTTGCCAGCTTCCGTCTTTCGCTTGCCAGATTCCGAAATCAACCGGTTGTTGATGCATTCCTGCATATTTTCCGAGATCGGGATTATCGGCTATCTGCCACCAGGGTCCGTCCAATTGAGGCATTAAGACCTTATTAGTTTGTGCTTTAATTGAAATAAAAAAGTAAAAATTAAATAAAATAAAACAAGAAATGATTTTCATGAACCGGCAATTTGTGAATGATAGATGAGCGAATCAAGGAGGCAAAAGATTCGACATGATTTTTCCTCCTTAAATATAGAATAATATGATTGCAAATCAATGGTCTTTCGAATGCAAAAAAATTCAATGACAAGACCAACTTATTTTCTATTGCTGACTCCAAATACTTTCTCGTCGGAATCTTTCTTCCCATACTCCGTTATTAAATCGTTCTATTATTCGTTCAATCAAATTATCCGCTTGGTTGTAAATAAAAATATGCCTCGTATCGGGCATGGACTTTGTACGACCTGTATTCTTGTCTGTATTATAAATTTCGGTATGGGATATTTGCCGGGCATTTGAATAATGGTAAACGGTCATTTGATAAATTGCCCAGTTATCATTTGTCCAATTGTAAAATTTTTCGTTTGACAACAGGTAAGTATCCAGCGTGTCTATATAGTTATAAAGAGTTTGATCCTCGTTTTTCCAACCATTTGTATCCGGCTTAACGAAAGACTTCTGATAAATTCGATCATCTATATACATGTAATGACCCTTATTTAAAAGCTTCCATTCACCAGAAGCAGAGTCATATAATTCTGATACGCTTACCTGATCCCGGCCATTTTGATCTAGTACATAGGCAGATCTCACCGGAGCACTCCAAGCCTGACCTGTACCTTCTGATGTTATTTCTGTTCTGGAAGCTTCTTTATCGTTTTGAGAATATTGATAGTCTGTTTTTAAATGATTTAACCATTGTCCATTTAAACTATCAAACGAAATCATGGATTTTAATCTGCCTTGAATATCATATGAATAGTGTTCTTTTGTCATTAAAGTCCATGTTGAGTCTTGTTTTTTATAAAAATTTCTGTGCAGTAGTAGCGATTTATGCTGACTCCATCCATTAAATGGATTAATTGTAAGCAGGACGATGCACGGGATTATAAATTTCTCAAGATTAAAATAAACAGAATTACTTTTCATCGTAGGATAATTTTAATGATTTGATAAAATTGCTGGGCATTCGCAACTACAAGTTTAACCAATAATTTACCTTAAAAACAAGGCTCCTGCTTTTAGGTCCCCAGAACTGAACCGCATAATTGTCCGTGTAAACAAGATAAATATCAGACATAGGTTTATATCTCCATTGGAACCGGCTATTGATATTAAAATTATCAGCCTGCGTATTATATTGGAGGAACGTAGTCCAGAATAGTTTTGTAGAAAAATTAAATTCGATCCTTGGGTTGATAAGGAACAATTTGGCTTCGCCAAAAGGATCAGGAAAATTCAAATCATTATATTCAAAATTCATTTCGAAATTGCCCCAGGGTTGAGCTCTGTATTTCATTCCAATGATCGCTGAACGTATGGTCCCATTATAAAATGTACCTGCGGTAGCTTGGAGTTTATATCCAAAGGTTTTGCGAACATCAGATGCATAACCAAGACTAAGATTGTCAAAATCGTAGGAAGTGGCGGTTAGCGGGGTTTCATCTGTAAATGAAAAGGGATACAAAAGTTTAGAATAATTGTGTACATATTTCATTTGAATCACACTGCTATTGACAAATGCAAGTTCGTATTGCAATCTTGAAGTCCATTCTGTAAAGGAATATCCAGGTGTTATTTTCACCGAATTCACTGCTCTAAATTCATGATAACTGGTGACTTTACTTTTTGGCGTACGAATCGTGTAATTCATGAAATTAAACGCATTATGAAAGCCGTGTTGAATTGTAGTATCTCTTACTGCATCATAATTATCCAATTGATTTACAAATCCCATATCAGCGGTATAATTAGTCCCTACAGTCGTTAAACCAACAAAACTTGAAAATTTCTTTTTATTAATACCTATTCCGGTACTTAGCATAGCGTTTCGACTGCCAAGATCATATTTAAAGGACTTGTGCAATCCCATCCAACTCAGCAACTCCCCGTTTTCTTTCTGATATACCATTTCAACAGAGGCATTACGGCCATAGTCGGTATTTGAAAATTCCTTTCCCTGCATAGCCTGCCTGTTGGTAAACAAAGCTTTTATCTGAGACCGTTTCAATATTTTTCGATGAAGCGTAACAGCAGAATAATTTTGCCCGGCCTGGTTTTTGGTCTCTTTAGTCTGCATAGATAGCGCTCCGATTCTCCAGCTATTTCCAATATTTCCAGTGAGTCTGGCACCTCCAATGATGGGCACGGAATTACCATCCTTATCAAGGCCTATACGTCGTGAAAAAAATATGGGACTTTCAGGATCACCAAATTGACTGAATAGATCTGCATTTTCAAGAAAGAAGTTTCTACGCTCAGGCAGGAAAATATCAAATCGTGTGAGGTTAGTCACTTGTTTATCCACTTCTACCTGGGAAAAATCAGGATTGATGGTGAGATCGAGATTTAATTTGGAGGACAATGTAATCTTAGCATCAGCTCCAAATCCGGCCTTATCTCTTGTATTAGCAGCATCTTCAAAATCTTTAACGGTACTAAGGTTGGCATAGGGAATTACAGTAACCTGGCCGCCTTTAGAGGGGAGGGGTTCATTCCATTCCAAGGTGCCCATATATCCCAGGTCAATACCATCATACTGTTGTGGAATTTTAGTCCAGGTATAAAATCGGAAATTTTTAGCATCCGCTCGTATGAAATTGACATTCCATTTTATCCGGGCCGGATCATAACGCAGGATATGCAAGGGTATAGCCATCTCTGCAGTCCATTTATCCTCATAATTTTTTACCCCCGAAAACCATTTGCTATCCCAATTTGGGTTAAAGTCAAATCTGGTTAAAACTCCTTCTGCCTGAACTCCTTTAGGGGAAATTCCAAAATAATAAGCTGTGTTTTTTTGTCCCGTAGGGTCAATCGAAATAGACACGATATCATTCCCTTCAAATTCGAGGTCTCGTTTCAATGACTGAATGATATATTTTTTATCACTGTCATGACAAATAAAGGCAATATATAAATACTGATCGTCTCTCGTAATCATGGCTTCGGTATTAAAAACCGGTACCCTTGCATTTTGAGGCCAATGTTCCTGGAAAGATTGGATAAGTTCTGCATCTTTCCAGACGGCTTCAGTTAAATCTCCGTCGATGACTATCTTTTCAGAAGTTTTCGAAGCATGTAAAAATGCGGACCTCGTCACCATCAATGAATCACCAGCCAAAAGGAAGTTAAATCCGGTGAATAAGAATATCGATACGAGGAAGCATTTCATTTAGAGCCTCGCAAATTTAGACCGATATCTTAGGTTAACCGGAATAACAAATTTACTTAACGTTTTATTAATGCGGGTTAAATTAGTGAACAGAGTAGGGACCTTGAAGTTCATTCTTAATCTCACTTTGCTTCTTTTAATTATTAAAAGTTTCGGTGGATTTACTGGTGAAAACCATTCTTAAAAGTTTAAGTAGTGTCACGCAGTGTTCTAACCCCACTCTGTCTCTCCCCTTAAAACAAGGGGAGAGGACCCTTTTGCTTAAGATAGAATTAAAGCTTAAGAGGCTTTAATTTGTCTAATAATTGCCATTAAATCCAACTAATACTTTGGTGAATTTTCACGAAAATCCTATGCTTAAGGTTTAAGGTAAAAAACCAAGCAAAAGAGTCCTTTCCCCTTGAGAGGGGAAAGACAGATAGGGGTCGAAATACCAGGTGACTCATCCTTAAAGCAAGGTAAGAAGACCTTCTTTCTTAGAAGGATCATTATCTAAATTAATTGATTACACTTTCAACAATACTATCAATTAAT
>JBDTUE010000277.1:0-5602 GCA_040007895.1 Saprospiraceae bacterium
ATTTGCGATTTCGGATTTCGGTAAAAATGGTCAATCGTCAATCGTCAATCGTCAATCGTCAATCGTAAATTTTCAACTATTCCTCATTCCAGATCATATTATTCTGCCTTATATACTTCCAGATATTGAGCCAGAAAGCCATAATGAAGTAGATGATAATAGGAGATCCCAGCGTAAAAAAGGAAAGATAGATAAAGTATAATCTGATTTTGGTACGTGCAATGCCCAATTGATTGCCGATATAAGTACATACTCCAAATACAGATCGTTCAATAAAAGATTTAAACATTAGGTAAATGTATCTATGTAAATTTGTGCTTCAAGATAATAATGATATGGCAAAAGAACAAGAAATAAAGCAAGAAATCAATATCGAACTCAGTGAAGAGATCGCAGAAGGCATCTATTCGAATCTCGCGATCATCTCCCATTCTAATAGTGAATTTGTGGTAGATTTTATCCGGCTCATGCCAAATCTGCCTAAAGCAAAAGTTAAATCCCGAATTGTCCTTACTCCACAACATGCCAAAAGATTAATGGTAGCCCTTGGAGATAATATTAAAAAATATGAAGCCCAGTTTGGAATCGTACAAGACGAAAATGATTTCCAGGGTTTCCCTCCCATGCACTTCAACACACCGACTGCTAAAGCTTGATTTTAACAAGATTCAGGTCTCAAGCTGAAATTGATCCTCTTATTTTTATTGAATGAACGATGACGAGAAAATGGCAACGCCATTAAATGATTTTTTATCAGCTCCGGTTCCGAATTGGGAGCAAGTAATTGAACAGAGTCATTCATTAGACCCAGAAGATTGGACGGGTATTAAAGATCTTGGTCATAAGATGATTGAAGATATGGTCTCATACCTTGAACATATTGATACAGAGCCTGTCTGGCGAAAACCTCCTGATGAACTCAAAGACTATCTTAGAAATACCTGGGAGACGGAAGGAAAAGATGTAGAACAGCTTTATGAAGATTATAAAAAATACATTCTGCCCTATCCAAAAGGAAACATCCATCCAAGATTTTGGTCCTGGGTACAAGGTACAGGAAGCATTACGGCAGCTTTGGCAGACTTCCTTGCGTCCGTTTTAAATTCCAATTTAGCTATAGGGGATCATGCTGCCATGTACGTCGAAAAACAGGTAATCGGGTGGTGTGCCGATATGTTTGATATGGATAAGGATGAAACCAGTGGGATATTACTTTCAGGTGGATCGATGGCTAATATCACCGGGCTCCTGGTGGCTCGTAATGCCCATGATCCTAAGATCAGAATGGAGGGAATTCAAGGTCGGAGTAAAAAGCTGGTCTTTTATGCTTCGTCGGAGACTCATAGTTGTCAACAAAAAGCAGCTGAAGTCATGGGATTAGGTTCGGCGGGTTTGCATAAAATACCTATAAATGAATTGTATCAGATGGATTGTACGGCACTGGAAGCCAGGATTCAAAAGGATCTGGCTTCAGGACAGGAACCATTTGCAATCGTTGCCAATGTAGGAACAGTTAATACCGGGGCTTCAGATGATTTAATCGAAATAGAAAAGATATGCAGGAAATACAATCTTTGGTTTCATGTAGACGGTGCATTTGGTGCTTTGGCTTATTTATTACCAGAGTATAAAAAAATACTCGAGCCAATGAGCAGGGCTGATAGTATCGCCTTTGATCTTCATAAATGGATGTACTTACCCTATGAAGTAGGATGTTTATTAGTTAAAGACAAAACCAAACACCGAAATGCTTTTGCAAGTCAACCATCATATCTACTTAGTCATGAAAGAGGTCTGTCTTCCGGTCCCGACCCGATTGGTAATTATGGCATGGAATTATCAAGAGGATTTAAAGCTTTAAAAGTTTGGTTTTGTTTCCAGGAACATGGACGAAAAAAATATGAAGATCTTATTCGGCAGAATATATCCCAATGTCAGTATCTAGCTGATCGAATTCTAAAGCAACAGGAACTTGAATTGATGGCACCAGTGCCAATGAATATAGTCTGTTTCAGATATCGAAAGGAAGGCTTACGTACAGAAGAGCTCAATCAATTGAACAAAGAGATTCTTATGCAAGTTCATGAGCTGGCGATAGCAACACCATCTTCTACAGTTTTACAAGGAAATTATGTGATCCGGGTAGCCCATGTCAATCATAGAACAAAAATTAAAGACTTCGATGCACTCATTGATGCTGTCTTGGAGATCGGCAGAAGACTGTCCAATACTAATTAAGAACTTGATTTAGAATCAATTCATTTGATCGTAAAATCTTTTCTTAATCAAACCCCAGTTTGTTTTGGGTTCAGCTATTAAGTTAGAAACAAGGTCACCCAAATGTGAACATGAAATAATTTGTCTTGGTGCCATGTCCATAGTTCCTATTCCTTCCTGGATCACAAACTCTACGCTGCTGTTGATCAGGTCCGATTCTTCTAATAATTCAAAATGATCCATCATCATTCCTGTAGCCAGGATAGCCGCTAATGGATTGGCGATATCTCTTCCAGCGGCTTGAGGATATGATCCATGAATAGGTTCAAACAAAGCACGTTCGTCGCCATAAGATCCTGATGGTAACAATCCGATACTGCCGACGATCACACTGGCTTCATCAGATAATATATCTCCAAACATGTTTTCTATGAGGATCACATCAAATTGTCTTGGATTAAGGATTAACTGCATAGCAGCATTATCTACAAATAAACATTCAAGCTCTACATCCGGATAAGTTGTTTTTTGGATCTCCTGTACAGTAGATCGCCATAGTCTACCTGTTTCCAGGACGTTTGCTTTATCCACCAGGGTGACCTTTTTTCTTCTTTCCCTGGCTTCATCAAATGCAAGCCTGGTAACACGATCTATTTCATCCTTGTGATAAAAACATTCATCACTGGCCCAGGATCCATCATCTGCTCTTTCTTTTTTACCAAAGTATAATCCTCCGGTCAATTCTCTGCAAATAAGAAGATTTACATTTTGTATTTGCTCTTCTTTCAAAGGGGATAATGCATATAATTTCCGGTAAGATTTGATTGGGCGTAGATTTCCAAAGAGATCCATTTCTTTACGCAACTTAAGCAGTCCTTGCTCAGGGCGTTCTGTAGCATGTGGATTCATATCATATTTAGGATCACCAATCGCTCCAAAGAGCACTGCATCAGCCAGGATACAACCATCTTTTGTTTCATCGGGAAGTGGACTCAATCCTTTATCCATAGCAGCGGCTCCGATAAGATATTCATGCAAACTGAAAGTATGATTAAACTTCTTTTCTATGCTTTTAATCACTTTGACAGCTTGAGCGATTACTTCAGGGCCGATTCCATCTCCGGGCAGGATTGCTATTTGTTTATTCATTTAATTTATAAAAAATTTGAATTCAAAGATCCCGTTTAAATTATAATTTTTTGAATTCATTTGCTTGTTCTTGAAAAATGGATGTACAATTTTTTAATTGACATATTTAATGGGTTCGCGTTTCAAAGTTTCAGAAAGTTGAAGGATGCATCGAAGAGTTAATTCGGCCTTTGGTACTTTAAAATTGAGTACGGATCTTCAATACGAAGGAGGAACTAAAAAAATATTACCGGGAAGAAAACTATACCATTACTTTATGGCGTGAAGAAATATTCTCTTCATATAGCTTAAGCAAATCATCACTGTCGACTTCTTTCTTTTGGTCTGCCAGTTTTAAAAATGCATGATAAAGAGTATCTAATTGTTCTTTGCCCAACTCGATGTCCAGGTGGCGATACCGATAGGCCAGAGCAGCACGTCCACTGCGGGCGGTCAATATAATAGATGAAACATTTACTCCAACTTCATGCGGATCTATGATTTCATAATTCTCCCGGTGTTTGATGACTCCGTCCTGATGGATACCGGAAGAATGAGCAAATGCATTAGCCCCAACGATAGCTTTATTAGGTTGTACCGGGATACCCATACGATCCACGATCAATTGACTCATTTCAGTAAGCATGTGAGTTTTGATACGGGTATCGAAATTGAGATTCTTTTTTTGTTGGATGATCATAACTACTTCTTCGAGGGAAGTATTTCCAGCACGTTCACCGACACCATTGATGGTACATTCTATTTGTCTAGCTCCATGTCGGATACCTTCGATTGAATTTGCTGTAGCGAGACCAAGATCATTATGACAGTGTGTAGATAATACAGCTTTGTCTATATTGATGACATTTTCCTTGAGATATTTTATTTTAAGCCCGTATTCATCCGGGAGACAATAACCTGTAGTATCAGGAATATTAAGAACTGTAGCACCTGCTTTTACTACGGCTGAACAGACTTTTGCAAGGTATTCATTGTCGGTACGACCGGAGTCTTCTGCATAAAACTCCACATCGTGGACATATTTCTTTGCGAGTTTTACTGCAGCTACAGCACGCTCAATAATGAGTTCACGGGTACTGTTGAATTTATATTTGATATGCATATCGGAAGTACCTATTCCCGTATGAATTCTTGGATATTTAGCTGGCTTCAAAGCTTCAGCTGCGGTGATAATATCTTTTTCAACACTTCTGCTTAGACCGCAGACGATAGCATCTTTAATTAATTCGGAAATTTTATAAACACTTTGAAAATCGCCAGGACTTGAAATTGGAAACCCCGCTTCAATAATGTCTACTCCCAACGATTCAAGAGCAGCTGCAAGTTCGAGTTTTTGATCTGTGTTTAATTTACATCCGGGTACCTGTTCGCCATCTCTAAGGGTTGTATCAAAGATCTGTATTCTGTCTGCCATGAATAAATTGTGATATTTGTAAAAGCAACTTTCTTTTTAAAACCTGATAAAATTATTACAATTGTGATGCGCATCCAAATTGGTCTTTTGGTGTGCTACGAAACAAACGAGTAAGGCCAATGAGTTAAGTTATTGATTATCAGATAGTAATATCATTTTTTCTACAATGCCTAAACAGCCTACAGACTTCCTTCTTCAGCTCATTAAGTCGATGTCCAAGCCGGAGAAAAGACATTTTAAATTATTTGTTCAACGAAACCCAAGTAATTCAGATTCTATATTTTTAAAGCTCTTTGCCCATCTGGAGAAACAAAAAATGTATGATGAAAAAGATATCCTCAAACAAATACCTCAGATAAAAAAACAGCAGCTACCCAATCTTAAGTCTCATTTATACAAACAATTATTGCTCAGTTTACGTCTGATGCACAGGTCAGAAAATGAAGATATTGATCTAAGAGAGCGGATTGATTATGCCCGGATTTTGTATAATAAAGGTCTTTATCGTCAATCATTAGACATCCTTGACCGGGCTAAAGAAAAATGTAAACAAATAGGTTTCCCCAGTTTATTGATGGAGATCATTGACTTTGAAAAATTAATAGAATCTCAGTATATCACCCGAAGTATTGCGAGCAGGGCAGAGATCCTTTCCGATGAAGCAATCAAGACGGCTTCTGAGATTACGCGGATTCAAAAATATTCCAATCTATCTCTTCAGTTGTACGGACTTTATCTTAAGGTAGGGTATATCCGGAATGAAAAAGATCATTTCCTGGTCAAAGAATTTTTCCAATCCCATATGTTGGATGGTAAAGAAGA
>JBDTUE010000278.1:0-5597 GCA_040007895.1 Saprospiraceae bacterium
GTTTTAAGAGCTGCATATAAAGATCGTGGAGCAAATGGCTTACCCGGAATATCTTCAGAACAAACGTATACCTTGCGAAATGCAAAAATAGGACCGCATGATTTTGACCAATATGTAGATATAAATAAAATGTCTTTTGGTGGCAATTCACTTTCTATTCCGTCAAAATCAGGTGCATATATGAGTTTAAATCAAATAGATCTGTCCAATATCAATACCCTCAATGTAACTGCTACAGCTCCTATACCTCAACTCAATGCTGCAGGTGGAAAGATTGAGGTAAGGCTCGATGGACCAAAGGGAAAACTAATAGGCGAATCTGAATTCCTGGAAGCCAGTGAAAAAATGGGATTTACTCCAAGTCAATTAAAAATTTCATTAGCCCCGGTAGACGGAATCCACGATGTGTATTTGGTATTTCAAAATCCCAAAGCAGAAGGCCGATCGTTGATGGTAGTAACAGGACTTGAATTTAAAAACGAAACTATGTCTCAACCTGAAGTTCCAAAGGAGATCAATACTCCTAAAGTTGGTTTATCAGACTACCAGGGCAAGTATAAAATGACCGGATTGCCTTTTGAATATATTAATGTCAATCCTAAAGATGGCAAACTCATCATGGAAGCCGGTGGCCAGGTTGGAGAAATTTCACCGACGAGTACACCGGATAAATATGATGGCGATGGGAAAGCGATGATTTATTTTATAAGGGATGATAAACAAAAAGTCATTTCATTAAAAATGGAAGCTATGGGTTTTAATTTTGAAGGGAAGAAAGAGATGCAATAAAAAGATTTCAACATTTGACCCGGTAACTATCTCTCAATTAAAAATAGTGACTCGCTTATTTAATCAGAATCAGTTTTGAGCCTATTTTAAATTAATTCAGTGGGCAAGGCAAATGCAATAAATATTATCACGGTTTCAAGTTACCTCTTGACTTTAGATGCTATGGACGAAAACTAATACTCAATCCAAAACCGTCACGTCCCCCGCCTTCAATACATCCCCGTTCACAGTATGTAATATTACTTTGTACACATACACCCCTGGAGGAGATCCGGTCTCTGAGGGAAGCCAACCACTTGATGGGTCATTGATGAGCAAATCCTTTGTAGTGAATACCACACTTCCCCACCGATTAAAGATTTGTAGATCATAAGAGCCTGCAACATTTCCTTGAATGAAGAACTTATTATTGTTACCTATATTCTGTGTTTGAATCTTGATAGCATTGGGCATAAAATAATTGGCACGAAGGTATGTAACGAGCAGGCTATCGTTTGCTTTACAGTTTTGAGCATTGTTTACTTCTATTTTATACTTCCGGTCCTGGTCGTCTACTAAATTGGGTACGGCACAATTTGCACAGCTTAAGCCTGCCGGTGGAGTCCAGGTATATTTTACCGGATTCCCGGAATAATTAATTGAGATAGGCCGATCATTGATAAATTCGAGTCCGAGCATATCTTCAACATTGATACCGGGTTTGGTAAATAGCCTGACCAATATTGTATCCGTGCTTTTACATTGATTTTTATCTATTCCTGATACGATATACTCTCCAGCGGAAGATGTCCGGATATTAGGTTGCGTGCCCAACGCAATCACTCCTCTGATCCATGTTATTTGTTGGTAAATCGGATCGACCGAGAGAGTAATAGTATCTCCAGCACATAAAGCTTTATCCTGTTTAGAATCAATGGGTAGAATGTTGGAGCTTTTAATCTGTAAGTTATAAATGATACTATCACACCCTTGAATGGATCGGACGATAGAAACAAATTTGCCGGTATCCTTATAAGTGGTTCCACCAAAGACAAATGAGTTTCCTTTGCACAGGACTGTATCAATTGTGAGATTCATTGGAGTTGTTCCTATTCCTCGTTTGATTGTGACAATGGCAGTATCCATACCACAGATAGTGTCACCGGTGATATAGGTATATTCATTGGCCAGATCCAATGCGCTATCATAGTCATCACCTCCGGTTAATCCCGGGATCCATTTTCCACCAGGTGCACCATGTATCATCTTGCTGAGTCCGGTAATTTTTTTGTGACTGCAAATGGTGATGGTTGTATCTATGCCACTATTCGGGATTGATCCAAGATTAATGAAAGCTGAAACCTTTACTCCTGCTTTAACGACACTGAATCCTTGTAATTCAATCCTACGGGTTCCAGATGTACGATTACCGGTGAGATGCTCATATCGTATTGCAAGAAGAGCAGCCCGATACGAACTGTCAGGTGTATTTCGAGGACCTTTAAGAATGTAAGTGCTATCATTTATTTTTCTAAGAGATAGTCCTGGTATCGTATTATTATAAGTGAGGATTTCAAGTCCAGGATCCAAGATCCCATGAACAACTAAAATCACACTATCTAGCGGTATGGAAGTATGTAAGTAGATATCCGAATCTGAGATCATCGTAGAACTTTCTGTGCATAGGGTTTTATTGAGGCGGTAATCATAAGGATAAAGACCGCTGCTATTGTCCCTGTCCAGATCTAATAATAAATCGCATTCAGGATCCCCTGCAAGAAATTCGTCAGGTGAAGTAACCCAAGCATACCATATTTGATCTGGCATTTTGATAAAACAGACAGGGGTGAAAGTGTTGGTTTTGAAATCATATTTTGAAATAAACATAGTATCGGAACAAGCATAATTACCATTAGTATTAAAAAGATCCACTTTCGATGCAGAACAATGAAAAGCATAAGTAGTTGTCGAATCACAATCATAAGCAAAAGTCATGATATTATTAATCTTATATTTCAAATTCTCTATGTAGCCTAATCGATTAAAACTAGTATCACAAATAATAAATCGATCATTAGTAAATTCATAAATATAAACACGGTCTTTAATGAAAGTAATATCAAATATATCTTCACCAGGTAGAAGTGGAAATAAAATTTGAATATCATCATCATAAATATTATTTATTCGACATAGAAAAAGGCTGTTTGGGTCATTTAGTTTCCTAAGAATAATATAAATCCTACCTAGATAATCGGAAAAACCGAAATAGTGGGAAATTTCTAATCCTAATTTTGAACGATCAAATTGTAATTTTTTTAAGGATTTTGATTGACAATTTTGAATGTCGGTTTCAAAAAACTCATAATACTGAATGTTTAAATTTTGACGATCAGTATAAGGAAGTAACCTTATTAATTCACCACTTGGGATATAAAAATAAGCCGATGAACGATCATAATTATTGCATTTCCTTTTCACATCATACTGACAGACGTTATTAGTGCTAGATAAGAAATATGGATCTAGCAGTCCTATGTCGTAAATAAATACTTTTTGTCCAAATGAAATTGTAATGCTTTGTAGGAAAAGAAATATTGATAATGGGGATAGTAACCTAAGTAAGATAGTTCTAATGTGCATTGGTTAAAAGTACGAATATAAAACATGGAGAGATGTATGTGAAACATCTCTCCAGAAGTTAAATTTTTAGTTAACATATTTTAGTGCTAGCTTCTCTTTGCCGGCTACCAAATTCAGGATGTTAATTCCTTGCCCTTCGACATGTGGGATATTTAATCTATTCAGGCCTTTTACCAAATTTTCCTTTAGCTTATGAATTACTTGTCCATTGAGATTGAGAATCTGAATTTCAACTAAGCTCTGTTCTGGAATATTTACTTCTAATTGAGCACCGGAAAAGGAATTTAAAATTCTTGCTTCTAAAGCTCTTGATATTACATTATCAAAACTTAATCTAATTGAAGCTTTGGCCAATTCGGCCTCTTTATTAACTATCTCTACGTTCCTTTCTTTGCTGAAATAAATTTCTTTATTAATATCACCAATTCGCGACTTAGGAATTATTGAGATGAATATTATTTTGCCATCAATTATATTTAACCCTTTTAATTCCCTATCAATTTTAAGAAATGTCAATCGGTCAGTCTCTTTATTGAAATGCCAGTCAGGTTCAAAGCCATTTGCAAAGCGAACTGATTTTATTTCAAAAAGGTTATGATTGATGTGAATAGGAATTTCAATGCCAACGAAAGGCTCCGAACTGTTGAGTTTAACGCATGCTACAATTTCAGATCCTTCACTAGCTGAAATTGGGCTGGAATATTCATTAGATCTTGATTCTACTTGGTCTTTATTGAAATAAGTACCAGATGTGCAAGTCCAGCTATTTTCACTTGTACCACTAGATGCTTTGACATCTCCAATTTTAACCGTTCTTAAAGCTACGGCAGTTCCATTAGCTATTTGGTTTCGTGATACCCCATTGACCACCAATGTGCCAGTGCATAAATAAGACAAGGTATGATACCAAGGATTAGCTAATAAAGTACTTGCACCAATTGAGGTTATGTGGGCAGCATCGAAATATTCCCAACTTGGCCTGGTTAAGTCTGAACGGTTACCTGTTATCAAATCTGTGATCATATTAAGATCAAGTTGACCAACTGAATCGTCATCATTAGCATCAGCAGATAATTTTTGGTACCCATCAGTAAATGGAACTGAATTCTGATAATGCTGTTGAATGCGTATTAAATCTATAGTTGATACTCCATTGACATAATCTGCATTGTCATTTGCAGTGGAAGGTGTTACCTCTAAGGAATTTGTAGTAGCGCTTGCACTGGGATCAAGTTGTGATAAAGTACCTTGATGAACAGATACGCATGAATAGTTAGTTAATGGATCAGGAATGGAAGCCAAGGGACTTCCACTTCCACTACCTGGATAATTTGACTTTACAATTAAGTTATGATTTGTAACAGGTGTTGCTGTACCTCGAAAATCAACTTCTATTAATACATCATAATTAGTAAAATAAATCTTGAACGCTGAGGTTAAAACAATAAGAAATATGCAAATAAATAATTTGCTTACTCCAAATATTGATGATTTAAATAAATTTGTCATTTTATTGAAATTTAATTTTTAAATAGAAAAATTGAAATGAAAATAGTTTTCCCTTTTGATACCAAAGAGTCCTATTACAGCACGACATAGAGTCGCAATTACATTGTCATGCTGCTGTAAAACATGCAATAAAGCACTAACCAGTATGGGTAATAAGGAATTAGTTTTGAGGGACGTCTATGGGTTTGTCCCTACGGAATGAATCGTTGGAAGTGTGTGAGAGATGAATTAGGTGTTAATAAATAAATTTTTTGATTCTATTAAGTCCAGATAAAATTTACGTTTGCGATTCTATATAAATAGCAAACGTATAAGCGATATACATTTATATTACATTCTCAATATTTAACGAATTAAAATTTTGAAAACCCTACGGAAAAGGGTGATATGTGCCTTGGAAGAAAATCAGCTTGGTAAGACAATTCATATTATCTGAATATTTTCGACCTTTTTATCCATGTAAACTTCCTTGATATCCTCCATGTATCCCTTGATATATTTATTCTAGTCTACTTTAAATACATAATCAACCATTGGTTCAAAGGGATCTAATATTCATGTACTGTTTCAATCCAAAACCGTCACATCCCCCGCCTTCAATACATCCCCGTTCACAGTATGAAATATTACTTTGTACACATACACCCCTGGAGGAGATCCGGTCTCTGAGGGAAGCC
>JBDTUE010000279.1:0-5581 GCA_040007895.1 Saprospiraceae bacterium
ATTGGACTTTCGGACTTTCCGGACTTTATTAGAATGAATGAAATGAAGAAATGAAAGAATGAAGAAGTGGTTGAAGTGTTGAATTGGAGAAGTGTTGAATTGGACTTTCGGGCTTTCCGGACTTTATTAGAATGAAAGAGATGAAGAAATGAAAGAATGAAGAAGTGGCAGAAGTGTTGAAGTGTTGAAGTGTTGAATTGGACTTTCGGACTTTCCGGACTTTATTAGAATGAATGAAATGAAGAAATGAAGGAAGCAATAAGTGGTAGAAGTGGTAGAAGTGGAGTATATATAGCAGGTTAAAAAAGCCTGCTCATAGCTCGTGCTTCGCAGCTCACTCCTAAAATTAATTCTGTACTTCTGGCACCATTAAATGAAACTCAGGAATCTCTACTTCAAAAAATTGATTGTTGTCTAATTGAAGCATATGATATTTACCCCACATGCGTCCCATACTTGAACTAATAGGGCAAAAAGATTCATACCGATGAGTGTCACCAGGTTCAATCACCGGTTGTTTACCAATGACTCCTTCGCCCCGGACCTGTCTTTTCGTTCCATTGCTTTCCCAGATCCACCAATGCCTTCTCAGTAATTGAACCGGATATTTATTGGTATTATGAATACTGATGTGATATGTAAAAACATTTTGATCAGAGTAGGGAATGGAATATTTTGGTTGAAACACCACTTCAGCTTGTACTTGTATGCCTTGTGTGATACAAACCACGATATGATTTTTTATTGAACTCACGTCTGCAAGTTAAAATATTTTCAAGATTGATGAAGGACAAATCTGGAAGTTTTTGTCTTTTAAACACAGAGGGTGTCTTTGAGACACCCCCTGTGTTACGTCTTTAAGACACACTCTGTGTTAGAGAAATTATCAGATGGATTGACTATTAATAAATTTATTGACTATCTCCAATGCATCCTTTTTAGCTTTTTCCAGATCATCGTTTAAGACCATGGTATCGAATGTTTTTTCATATTCCATTTCTACAGCAAAGCGTTTGACCCGCAGTTCTAATTTTTCAGGAGTTTCTGTTTGCCTTGCGATTAATCGTTGTCGCAATACTTCCAGCGAGGGAGGTTTTATATAGATAGACAACGATTTTTCCGGATAAAACCTTTTCAGGTCGGTAGCTCCCACCACATCAATATCAAAAACAATAGTTTTTTTAAGATTCCACAACCTGTGAAGTTCGGACTTGAGCGTACCATAGAATTGCCCGGGGTATACTTCTTCCCATTCAATGAATCTACGCTGGTGAATATATTGTTTAAATGTCTTGTCGTCAATAAAGTAATAGTCTCTGCCTTCTATTTCATGTGATCTTTTTGGTCGTGTAGTAGCTGATATTGAAAAAGACAGGGAAGGAATATTATCCAGCAAATGATGGACTATAGTACTTTTGCCTGAGCCGGATGGAGCAGTAATGATGACGAGTCTTCCCATAGATTAAACCACATTTGCTAATTGTTCTTTAATTTTTTCGAGTTCATCTTTCATCGCCACCACGATGTGTTGAATATTATGATCCTGAGCTTTGGATCCAAGAGTATTAATCTCACGGCCCATTTCCTGGGAAATAAAATTTAGTTCTCTTCCATTACTAACAGGAAGATTTAATTTTTCAATAAAAAAAGAACAATGTTTACTCAGTCTTACTTTCTCCTCTGTAAAATCCATTTTCTCGAGATAATACAATAGTTCCTGTTCAAACCGGTTGGCATCATATTCCTGCCTGTTAGAAAATTCATCCAGCGATTTTGTAAGCCGTTGTTTTACGGAATCCATTCTGCCAGATTCAAATGTTTCAATTTGTTTAAGATGTTTTTGAATAGCTAATACATTTTGTCGTATCACATCTGCAGTCATTTTACCTTCCTGAAGACGGAAAGAATTAAATTCTATAATGGCCTGGTTGATGATTTTCTCTGCCTGTGACCACTCTTCATCATCTAACGAAGTTTCAGCAGTCTCTACGACATTGGGTAAATTCAATATACTTGCAATAAAAGGTTCATGAGGTAGTCCTGCGGACTCACTGAGTTCTCTTAGTGCAATGGCATATTTGTGAAATAACGCTGTATTAATTTGTATTTCTTCCTGTTCCACTTGTGACTGTTCCACCATAAAATCAATTTTACCCCGGTCGATGGCTGTGCTCAGGAGTTTTCTGATTTCAAATTCTTTGTCCTTTATGAATGCAGGCAATCTGAATCGATATTCAGTAAATTTACTGTTGACGGATTTTATTTCTACCCGCACCTGGTGATTCCTTATGGTCCCGCCGGCTCTCCCAAATCCAGTCATTGATATTAGCATAGACACAAAGATAGCTTGAGGTTTTCGATTAATTCTTTTTTCAATAATAGTAATCAAAGCAACACATAATTCGGCTTTTACTTTTCCGGAATAGGATAGTTTGATTATTGGGTTTACCTATCCTTATACAATCGATTGCGTCTATGCTAAGACTTCTTTATCTTTACTTCCTTTATTTAAATTCTTTTAATCATGGCTATTTACAAATTGAATATTAATGGACAATCATATTCTACAGATGTAGCTGACGATACTCCTTTATTATGGGTTTTGCGTGATCATATTGGTCTTACAGGTACCAAATATGGATGTGGAATTGCTGCGTGTGGTGCATGTACCGTTCACGTTGATGGTCAGGCAACCAAGTCTTGTATGCTCGCTGTTTCCCTTGTAGGCAATGCACAAATCACGACTATAGAAGGATTGTCGAAGAATGGTGATCATCCGGTGCAAAAAGCATGGGATGAAATAGATGTTCCTCAATGTGGATATTGTCAGGCAGGCCAGATCATGACGGCATCTGCTTTTCTTAAACGGAATCCACATCCGACGGATAATGAAATAGTACAAGCCATGAACGGACATATTTGCCGATGTGGTACTTATCACCGCATAAAAGATGCCGTGCGAAAAGCATCTCAAAGTGTCCAATAAATTTCATTCATCTTTTTTAATTTGAAATCTATGTCAATCAATATAAAATCAACTAACCGCAGGCAGTTTCTTAAAGTCACCACACTGGCCACCGGTGGCCTGTTTATCAGTTTTAATCTGTTCAGCAAAAATTCTTCTGATGAAATAAAAGTTGCTGCTGAAGAAGCTGATCTGATAAATTTTAATTCGTATATCTCCATTCACACAGATGGTACTGTGACGATATATTCACCAAATCCTGAAGTAGGGCAAGGTATTAAAACTTCTTTCCCTATGATCGTGGCAGAAGAATTAGATATGGATTGGGCAAAAATAAAAGTTGTTCAAGCCCCCCTTGATACTAAAAAATTTGAGCGACAAGTAGCAGGAGGAAGCAGAAGTACACCTCATTCCTGGAAAAGACTCAGAGAAGCGGGTGCTACAGCGAGGAATCTATTAATGCAGGCAGCATCGACTCAGTGGAATATACCCGTAGACCAATTATCAACAGCTAAAGGAATGGTTTGGCATAAGACCAGTAGCAAATCGATTCATTATGGTGCCCTTGCTGCTGCAGCAGCATTACTCACTCCGCCAAAAGAAATAGCATTAAAAGACCCGGCACAATTTCATACCATCGGTACCTGGGTTAAGAGCGTGGATAATCCAGAAGTATTTACAGGAAAAGCCATTTATGGTATTGACTACAAACGACCAGGTATGTTGACTGCTATGATTGTAAGGCCTCCTGCCTTTGGATTGAAGTTAAAGGGCTTTGATGCTACCGAAGCAAAGTCAATGCCTGGCATTTCAGATGTAGTTTCATTTGGTAATAAGGTAGCAGTTGTGGGTAATTCGACCTGGGAAATTATGAAAGCCCGTAAAACACTTAAAATAGATTGGGAAAAGGAGAAAGATCTCGAGAGCAGTGAGATGCATGATAAGATTTTTGCTGAAATGATTAGCAATGGAAAGATGGATCCCAAACGAACGGATGGAGATATTGAAGCTGCATTTAAAGGTGCTGCTAAAATCATTGAATCAGAATTTCAATGTCCATTCGTACCGCATAATTCAATGGAGCCAATGAATTTTTATGCAGATGTCAGAGAAGACTATGCAGAACTGGCAGGTCCTAGTCAAACTCCGGAGAATGCAAGAAATGGTGTTGCTAAATTGGTTAATCTTCCTCCGGAAAAAGTATCGATGGTCATGACCAAAATGGGTGGAGGATTTGGACGAAGACTCAATAATGATTATGCTTTAGAAGCAGGCGAACTTTCTAAAATAATAAAATCTCCGGTTAAAGTTATTTGGTCCAGGGAAGATGATATGACTGCAGGAATCTATCGACCGGCCTGTAAATATAAATTCCGGATGGCTCTGGATAAAGCAGGAAATGTGCTTGCTTTTCATGCACGTGGAGCAGGAATGAATAGCGGTAGCCCGGTGAGAGAAAATAATTTCCCAGTTGGTGCTATTAATAATGTACTCGTCGAATCTATGGATTATAAATCAGCTATTACTACGGGACCCTGGAGAGCGCCGATTACTAATTTTTTAGCAGGAGCAGAACAAATATTTTTTGATGAAGTAGCTGAAGCAGCCGGCAAAGATCCGGTAACCATGAGATTGGAATGGATAGCAAAAGCCAAAGCGAATCCAGTAGGGAAAATACTTTATGAACCAGATCGTTTTAAAGCAGTGATTGATCTCGTAGCGGAAAAATCTGAATGGTTTAAAAAGAAAAAAGGTGTGTATAAAGGGTTTAGCGTTTATTTCGCTCATTCCACCTATGTCGCTCAAGTGGCCGAAGTGATTAAAGTAAAAGGGAGACCAGTCATTAAAAAAGTTTATTGTGCAGTGGATTGCGGCATTTTGGTAAATCAGAGTGGTGCACGAAATCAGGTAGTAGGGAGCGTGGTAGATGGAATCGGAACTGCCATGTTTGGAAAATTGACTTTTAAGGATGGTGTTCCGGAACAAAGTAATTACAACAGTTATAAATTGATCCGTATGGCGGATATCCCTGAAGTAGAGGTTCATTTTGTAAAAAATACAATTGACCCGACTGGCTTGGGTGAACCCGCCTTACCACCGATCAGCGGTGCAATAGGAAATGCATTGTATCGTGCGACCGGGGTTCGATTTAGAAATCAACCTTTTATGGATAATCAGGATGCCGGTAAGAATGGAGCCAAAGTATTAATGTAATTCAGATGCTCCAATGCCTATGCACGTTACCAGAAAGGAAAAAAATATTTATTTCGGCTTATTTGCTTCGGATATTGTTTGTTGAAAATATCTTGTGTCATACAAGCGTCCTGAGCAAGATAAATTCGTCCACCATGTTCAGCATCCATGATTCAAAATTTTTTGTCAAAAGTTTGACCAAATAAAGAGGGAACTAAAACGAAAATATTTTTAATCCATTGTTATATCGTATCGCTCCCGGGACTCGATTGCTCAAGATGGTTATGAACTCTTAATCAATGGAGATAAAATATTCTATAAAGTTTTTGAAATACAACCCTTTTGGAACTTAGATTGTAGTTGTCTTATTATTTGTTATCGATTTGTTTTTGTTTTAATTAAAGCTGCACAGTATCTTGTTTG
>JBDTUE010000280.1:0-5549 GCA_040007895.1 Saprospiraceae bacterium
TCTTACTACTTAAACAAAGCAGACTTTGGGAAAAAGGTGAGGTCAAAGAATATCACGTACAACTGACTTTTATCCTGAGAGAATATCTCGAACACCGGTTCAGCCTTCCAGCACTTGAATCTACCAGCAATGAAATAATACGTGATCTTAAACTATCCTCTTTGAACGGAGATCAATTAAAATTGGTGGATAATATTTTGAATATTGCAGATTGGGTAAAATTTGCCAAAGGTATTCCGGAAGAAAATGCTAATGCCTTAGCTATTGACGATACCCTCGATCTGGTATATGCAACTCAGAGCAATCCGGATGAACCATTTAATCAACCAACGGCAGAGTAAAAATGGAAGAATTTAATAATTATCGAATTCTCTATCCCTGGATGTTGGCCTTGTGTGCTCTTCTTCCCTTGTTATTTTATCATTATAACAAATATGCAACCAAACCGGGGGTTGCTATTTTATTTGGCAACCTGCCGACCAACTTTTTTAATAGCTGGAAAAATTTTGTACACCGGTTCCTACCCTGGTTACCTTCTATTGCATTTATATTATTATGCATAGCTCTCAGCAGACCTCAACGTATTTGGAAAGAAGTGCGGTTAAAAGCTAACGCCATTGATATTTTTATGGTCATAGATCTTTCAAGTTCGATGCTGGCTCAGGATTTTCAACCGGATCGTCTGAGTGTAAGCAAACAAGTAGCCCAGGATTTCGTTGATAAAAGAATTTATGACCGGCTTGGACTAGCTGTATTTGCAGGGGAAAGTTATACCCGTTGCCCATTGACTACGGATCATGAAGTGCTTAAAAATTTTCTCAAGGAACTCAACGTAGGCAAATTGGATGATGGAACTGCTATCGGAATGGGATTGTCTGCAGCAATAAACAGGTTGAAGGGAAGCACGTCGAAAAGTAAAATCATCATTTTGCTTACGGATGGCGTGAATAATTCAGGATATATAGAACCTCTCACGGCGGCTGAATTGGCCAAAGAATACCAGATAAAAATTTATACGGTAGGTGTAGGCACGATTGGTGAAGCACTAACTCCGGTGACGCGCCGCGGTGACGGCCAATATGTGTTTGCGATGGCAAGAGTAGATATCGATGAAAAACTAATGACTCAGATCAGTGAGATGACCCAGGGAAGATATTACAGGGCTACTGATGAGGCAGCTTTACAAAAGATCTATGATGAAATAGACAAGCTTGAGAAAACAGAAATAGAGGTAACCCGGTTTACAAGGTATACGGAGACTTTTCAGTATTTCGCAGGAGTAGCTCTTATCCTATTAGTGCTGCATTATTTTATTCGTCATTTTATCATTCGTCAACTATTAGATTGATATGTTTAGGTTAGAGCATCCATATTTTTTATACGCACTTCTATTGGTACCTGTTCTGGTTTTGATCCAATGGTGGGTAAATAAAAACAGGTTAACTAAATTGCGCAAGTTTGCTTCGGAAGGATTATGGAGTTCATTAATTCCGTCATTTGATCCTTTATATTATAAACGGAGATACCTGCTTTGGATTTCAGGGATTACTTTATTAATTATCTCATTAAGTAACCCCCAATGGGGAATACGAAAAGAAAAAATAGAAATCAAATCTACAGATATCTATATCGCGCTGGACATTTCCAATAGTATGATGGCCAATGATATCAAGCCCAGCAGGCTGGAGCGATCCAAACTTTGGGCAGAGTCATTAGTAAGAAGTCTCTCAAGTGACCGGGTAGGTACTGTCCTATTTGCAGGACAAGCATATCTGCAATCTCCGTTGACTACGGACTATGGATCTGTGACTATGTTTGTACGTAGTGCCCATCCTGAATTGATTTCTTTCCAGGGGACTAATGTTAGCGATGCCATTACGACTTGTATGGAAAATTTTCCAAAGAACGAAGAGGCTCAAAAAGTAATCTTCCTTATATCGGATGGAGAGGATAATGATGAAAATTCCATTGAAACAGCTCGTAAAGCGGCCCAAAACAATATCATCATTTATACAATTGGAGCCGGCACAGAAGGCGGTGGGCCTATCCCGGTAAAATCTAATAATAATCTCGAAGATTATAAACGCGATGAAACGGGCAAACCGGTACTGACTAAATTAAATGCATCCTTCCTGATGAAAGTGGCCGAAGTGACGAAAGGAAAATATTTTCACATTGAAAATGGTGAACCTATCATATCAACTATCAAATCAGATATCGCCGCCATGACCAAACAGCGGATTGCTGAACGATCGTATTCCGAATATGAAAGTTATTATCCATTTATATTATTTCCGGCACTTTTGCTACTGATGATTGAATACTTGTATTCCGTTAAGTGGTTTCAATTTTTAATCAATCGGTTTATGAAAAAGGTTAAATAAAAAATATGCATTATAATTTTTTAATTAAACGGATGATTTGTTGGAGCATTGGCTTTTTAGTAGTACTGCCATGTAGCTTCACACAAAAGGATCACCAATTAAGAAAAGAAGGCGACGAAGCATATCTCAAACAAGATTTTAATAAAGCGGAAGAATCTTACCGAAAAGCCCTGGAAAAAAAACAAACTGAAACTACCAAGTTTAACCTGGGAAATGCCATCATGGAACAAAATCGTCCTGATGAAGCTATCCCCTACTATGAAGACGCCACTAAGAAAGCTAACATTCCGAATGAAAACTCTGCTTCACTCAATGCCAGGTCATGGTACAATCTGGGCAATGCGTATTATCAGAAAAAAGATTATGAAAATAGTATTAAAGCCTTCAAAGAATCTCTTAAACGAAGCCCTACCGATATCGACACCAAAAAAAACCTGTCTCTGGCAAAAAAGCAATTGATCAAACAACAACAGCAACAACAGCAGGATCAAAAAAATAAAGACCAGAAACAAGACAAAAAACAAAAACAGAAACAAGACCAGCAACAACAGCAGCAGCAACAGCAACAACAACAGCAAAATCAAAAGAATCAGCAGCAACAACAGCAACAACAAATGACCAAAGAAGAAGCTGAACAACTCTTGCAGTACACCGAACGGGAAGATCAACGTGTACAACAAAAACTCGTTAACAAAAACGCTAAAAAAAATCCACCCAAGAAAGATTGGTGATCAATAAATTTGCAGCAATATGAAAAATATAAGCCTGGTATTCTTGTTTAGCTTCATAGCTACTGTTAATGTTCTCTTTTCACAAGACAATCATATTTCTATTGCCATCAGCAGAGATACAATATTATTAGGCAATTCTTTTTATGTACAATACAGCTTTGATTCTAAAGATGGTGATATGATCACACCGGATATTAAAAATGCTGAAATAATAGGGCAAAACTTTATGAGTAGCACATCGATCATGAATGGTGAGATAAGGTCTGTACACAAACAGAGATACCTGATTCAACCTACTCAAATCGGAACTTTTACTATTGCAGGATCTTCAATTAAAACCAGCAATCATGAATCTGGTGATTTAGCTATACCCGATGTCAGTATTTATGTGTTGGCTAATCCTCAACACCTCGAAATAGAACCTGAAGAAGATAACAGCTGGCAATTCAATGAAATAAAACCCGGTATGGGCGGTCCTAAAAGGAAATCAAGAAAACTATGAGGCTTGCCTTAATCTTATTCATATTTCAATCTTTTGGTTTTTTTGCTTTTGCACAGGCACCATCCTTCGTAGTAAATGTCGACCATACAGAGATTTCATTAGATGAATACATAGAGGTTAGTTTTACCCTGGAGGATGGACAAGGACAATCATTCAGGCCTCCTGATTTTAATGGATGGACCGTAGTAAATGGACCCAGTACCTCCAGCCAGATAAGTATTATCAACGGTATTCGCAATGCTTCAGTATCCTATATTTATTCCCTTGCACCAAAATCAACAGGTAGTCTTACCATTGGAAAGGCGAGTATTCAAATCAATGGAAAAACGATTTACACCAATGCCATAATAATTAAAGTATCTAAATCTAATCCTAACCGGAATCTGACTCACGGATCAAAAGGACTCAGCAAAAAAGATATTTTTATAATTGCAAAAGCTACACCAGAGAAAGGATTTGTCGGTCAACAAATTTTGGTAGAATATAAATTATATACCGCTGTTAATGTAGATAATTTCAATATCGCTCATGCACCGGAATTTAATGGTTTTCATGTAAACAATACACCCAGAGGAAGTTTCGATTCAAGAGAAATGCTGAATGGACGTCAGTATGTCACCAAAGTAATTTATACTGCATCGATCTATCCCATTCAAAGTGGATCATTCGACCTCGAAGCTTTGCATGTACGTGCCAATGTTGTGATTGACGGCAATAATGATCCCAATTCATTTTTTCTATTACCGAATACAGAGGGTGTCGAATTGGTTAGTAATACAGTCCCCTTAAAAGTATTGTCATTGCCTGATCCTGTACCGCCTAATTTCTCCGGAGCGGTAGGCAGATATCAACTAGCCGCTTCGATTGATCAATCTAATGTCAAAGTTAATGATGCTATTTCCGTTTCTGTTTATCTGGAAGGAGACGGTGATCTTAACCGGGTAGGCAAACCGTTTATTGAAACCGATACTACTGCTTTTCAAAATTACGAACCCAAAATCACCAAAGAAAACACCGATTACAAAATGAACGGCTTCATTGGCATGAGGGAACTTGTTTATCCTTTAGTAGTCAAAAAACCAGGTACGTTTTTACTTAGACCTTCCTTTGTTTATTTTGATACGGATAGTCAACGATACCTGACTATTTCGCCTCGATCATTTACTGTAAATGTTTCGGGGACTGCTTTCGTTCAAAGTGGCAAACCCTCTGCAAGCCGGGAAGAATCTAAAAAATTACTTGCCCTGATTCAGAATCCATCTCTCGGTCAATCTCAGTTTGTGGGAACTGTGCCTTATTTTATTGTAATGTCATTCCCCTTTTTGTTATTGGGTCTGTTGTTACTTCGCAAAAAAATATTTGAAAAAAGTATTCATTCAAATATACAATCCGCACATCTTTCAAAATTGAAACAAGACACATTACAAAACCTGGATAAAATCGGACTTGATCAAACGGCAATCATCAATTCCAGGGTTTCTATAGGGAAAATTAATGATTTGCTGAAAACATATTTAAAAACAAAATGGAATATCAGCGAACAAACTATCAGTACAGCTCAATGGTATGAATACATCGACAAGCTGACATTAGATGATTCTATTAAATTAAAAATTAAGTTAGTTCTCCAGGAATCAGAATTTGCTATCTATGGTGTTCAAATGACAAAGGAACAATTGTTGAGTATGATTGGCAGAGCGAAAGAAATAGTGGAAAATTGTTGAAGTGTTGAAGAAGGTTGAAGTGTTGAATTGTTCAATTGTCACTTACGCACTTCCACACTTACGCACTTGGTCCACTTCCACACTTATACCCTTAAACACTTGCCCACTTAAGCACTTTACCACTTAAACATCTTCTAAAATTCAGCACTGCCGGGGTACCTTGGAAAAGCTATTACATCCCTGATATTCATCATACCGCTTACAAACT
>JBDTUE010000281.1:0-5542 GCA_040007895.1 Saprospiraceae bacterium
ACTTTTAAAATGGGTAATGTTCGTTCAACAGAACGGAGCTTTGCTTACTGGTCATCTTTAGCAGGATATTCAGGAAGCCCTTTAAAAACTACCCTTCCTGATAAAGATCCCCTCGATGGTAAAATCATTGAACAATACACTTATAAAGCTCAAGGAAAACCTGAAATCACATTGCTAAAAGTGATTGGCGGCAAACATGATTATCCGGGAGATATAGATGTACATGTCGAAGCCTGGGAATTTTTTAAACGGAGTCAAAGATTATAGGATCGCGGTTTTATTGACAAACAAGACTTCTGGTTATTACCTAATCAGCTTCCTGCTATTATCACTATAGATTTTTTTCAATGCCTTGTTGCTGAGCGCTAAACCATGCAAAGGCCAGTGATAGTTAAACAAATCTCTTTCATAAAAATGCTCATCAGCCGACTCCAATATCCTGAAAGTAGTTTCATACATATGTTTGGCGGTGCCCATATCCGTGCCATAGACCAACCTGTCAGCATATTTTTCCATAAAGGATTTTGTTTTGCGCGGTATTGGAGCAATCTCACCAAAGCGTGCCGCCATTTCAGAATATAAATTAGGGTATCGGTCAAAAAGTTGAGCTAACCGGTCAAGATTGGAACAACAATTGGCTAAATGACAGGCTATAAATGTGGTGTTTGGATTATTTTTCACTGCATTTTCAAGGGTATTCACCAGGGCATCATGATCCAGGATTCCGGGTTTGGAGATATCCACTTTCCATTTACCTGCATTCAAAAGACCATCATTGTGAGCATCAGCGGGTTCATACATCCATGCATCTTCTGCTACATGAATACTTACAGGCATATGGAGTGTACCACATCGCGCTAATAATGGTTTCAAATCAGGATGATCAATATGGATTCCACTCACCTTAGTCGGACGGGAATAAAACTCCCCTAAGCCTTTATCTCCCAGTTCTCCTACCCCTGAAGCACCTATCGCATGACATCGCTCAAGTTCTGCAATGGCATTATTTATCCATCCCTGCTCAGGATATCCTGTATAATCAAATCCGCACCAGATATCAAATTCATCAGGATAGCGCGCATACTTCTGAACTATAGAATCAAATACTTTTCCTGTCGCATAAGATAGAATGATTGTCTTTTTAATATTACACTCCTTCATGGTTTTGACCCAATGATCGATTTCAGCATCTGATTTGGGATAGTCGTGAGAATGAAAATCTATCACAGGGTATTTTGCTTTCACCACCTGGGTGACCGGGATTTTATAAATGGAAACAGGAAAATATTCTGAAAGCCTGATATCATTGTAGGATTGCCCACTTGAAAGGATGATCAATTTGAGGCACCAGGAAGTACAGATTACTCTAAGTGCGATAACATTATTCTTTGGTTTGTACATTCTTAAAAATAGACATTTTTAATAAAAAAACAGAGTGGTTCCTCCTTTCATCCCTTTGGATTCTGGATTCGTCTAATTAGCTCACTGCTATGCCATTAAATCTTATCTTTGCACACTTTAATCACAAAATCAAATTATGCTTTTATTTCTACTCATCGGTTATATCATATTTAGTGCAGGGATGTATTTTGTTTTCCCTAAATGTGGAGTAGATGCATGGAAAGGCCTGGTACCCGGTTTGAATCTGTATGAAATGGCGGGCATCGTTGGTAGAAAAAAATCGCATGCCTGGTGGATGTTATTTCCTATAGTTAACATCTTCATTTTTGCTGCTCTGATTATTGATCTTGCCCGATCATTTGGCAAACATTCATTCGCTCAACATTTTTTAGCAGTAGTGGCTTCACCGTTTTATGCATTATGGCTTGGACTTGATAAAAATCTCAAATTCAATGGACCTGTATTAAGCCAGGAACATGAATATTACGCTAAACTCAAAGCTGCTGAGGAGAAAAAAGATACCAAAACCTTAAGTAAACTACAAGCAAATAATCCATATAAAAAAACCGCATTAAGAGAATGGGCAGAATCAATCATATTCGCCGTATTTGCTGCAGCATTCATCCGAATGTTTTTGATAGAAGCTTATATGATTCCTACTTCATCGATGGAGGGCAGTCTTAAAGTAGGAGATTTTTTATTCGTAAGTAAAGCGCATTACGGCATCCGTCTTCCAATGACTTTTGTGATGATTCCCTTATTACACAATCGAATTCCCGGTATCAATACTGAATCCTATTTAAGAAAACCAAGTTTTAATTATACCAGATTACCTAAACTGCAAGCAGTACAACGCAATGAACCATTCGTGTTTAACTGGCCTGTAGGAGACAGTGTATACATAGCACCTGACAGAGCGTACACCGTGGACCAATATCGAAGAGAGCCAAGAGTAAGACAGGATGTAGGTAACGGGAAATTAATAACAAGACCGGTAGATAAAAAAGACCATTATATCAAACGTTGTGTTGCCATACCAGGTGATAGCCTAAAAATTGTAAACAGGCAACTCTTCATAAACAATATCGCCTCCCCTAATCCTACGCATATGCAGTATATGTACCGGATCGTTTCTCCTCGTACGCAGTTAAATCAAAGGAAATTAGATGAACTAGGTGTAAACCTTACCGAGTCTTATCCTCAACAAGGCATTTATTTTCTCGATAGTGTTCAGGTTAGAAAAATTCAGGGAATGGATTCATCTATCCTGATTCAAATCATGCCACAGGATTCGAGACCGATGTTTCCTTATGATACACCGCTTTCTAAAGGGTGGACAGTAGATAACTATGGTCCTATTTATATTCCTAAGGCAGGCACTACTACCCCATTGAATCTTGAAAATATTTCATTGTATACCAGGGTAATTTCCGTTTATGAACGTAATAACCTCGAAATAAAAAATGGCAAGATCTTTATCAATGGTACTGAAGCCAATTCATATACATTCAAAATGGATTATTACTGGGCTATGGGAGACAACCGGCACAATAGTGAAGATTCCCGATCCTGGGGTTTTGTACCGGAAGATCATGTAGTAGGTAAACCTTTGTTTATCTGGTTCTCTACAAAGAATGGTAAAATAGGGAATGGTATCAACTGGGATAGACTATTCACAAGCGCAAATAAAAAATGAGAATACCCGGTTTCATCCTTTTTATATTCTTTATTGCTTTTCAATGGGCCAATGCGCAGGCACCCGTATCTCAGGTTTTTTTGTTTGATGTTCAGGTCCTGCCCACCGGACAATACGGAATTTACCATCCAAAACTGCTTACGGGATTTAATCCTTTGGGTTATAATAATCAACCCTATTTTATCAGTGATAATGAATTGGTCTTCACTTCAATGATTCCTCCCGCCACGCAAACAGATATAATTCTGCTGAACATAAATAACCTAACACGGCAACAAGTCACCAATACTGCGTGGAGTGAATATTCTCCTACCCTTATGCATGATAAAAATCATATCTCTGTCGTCAGGGTAGATGAACCTGCCGATGCCAACCATCCCAATGCAGTGCAGCGTTTGTATTCTTATGAATTAAAACCACAGGGTAAAATAACCAGCATTCTTCCTGAAATGAAAAATATAGGGTATCATACCTGGTTAGATGATAAAAATGTAGCCTTGTTCCTAGTCAATAAACCAAATCAATTAGCCCTGGTAGATATCACTACACGAGATCCATTAGTATTTACTTCGGATATTGGCAGATGTATCACCGGTGATGACCGGGGACATCTTATCTATGTACATAAGATCACAGACAAGGATTGGTTTATTAAAGATTATGATCCGGTCCTGCAAAGAGCATCCATACTGGCAGAAACAGTAAAAGGAAGTGAAGACTTTGTTTTATTACCCGGTGGGAATATTCTAATGGGATCCGGAACCAAATTATTTGCAATCTCTCCGGCTACTCAAAAAACCTGGACGGAAGTAGCTGACCTTAAATTTTATGGAATACAAGCTATTACTAGAATGTCATTCCGCAACAATCGCCTGGTCCTTGTCAATCAATCCAGGTGATTAGAATCCTATCCATTTTTACTTTTCTCTGTGGAGTTTCAGATTTTTGTTATTCACAGGTACTATCCTATCGACAGGACATTACTAAATACAGGTCAGACAATTGGAAATCCCTTATCGCTGATCCAAGAACTACCCTACTGGCCAAAGACAGTTTATACCTTGATTATTATAAGATAAAAGAATCCAATAAAGTATACTGTACCGTTGAGCGGATTACCAACCTGGTGGAAATAGAAATGCCTACGTATAGTGGCAAAATAAAATCATTCAGAAAATATGCCTTACTGCATTTTACGTGGAGAGGAAAACCGCTTGTATTAACTGCATATCAAAATCTTCAACAACTCAGTTCACCTTTATACAAAGAATATCTTTTTATACCTTTTAAAGATAAGACCACCGACAAATCAACCTATGGCGGTGGCAGATACATCGATATTAAGACGGGACAAATACAAGCAGATCATTTAATCCTCGATCTGAACCAGGTATACAATCCGTGGTGTGCCTATAGCGATGGATATAATTGTCCAATCCCACCAACAGAGAATTTTTTACCGGTAGCTTTAAAGGCCGGTGAGAAAAAATTCAGAAAAAGTCATTAGAAGGGACCTGAAGGGTGAAAAATGAAAAATGAAAAAGGTCGGACTTTAGCATTATCCTTTATACTGAAATATCGACGTAACTTTATACCTTAATCCGGAAGATTATCGTTTGTTAACTAAGAGATAACCATGAACTTGAAAAAACTACACCTTTCATTTCTTTTTTGCATTATTTCTATCACCATCCTCCCCGGGCAATCCAACTGGGTGATTCAATTAAAGGGAGGGGCAGGCACCCGCGATCTCCAATCAGGATGGATCAACAGCGGTTTACGAGCATCCGGAAATATGACCATTAAATCCATCGCTCCTCATTTTAATATTATTACACTTACCAGCACAACGAATATCACCAAAGCAGAATTATTAAAAAACCCTGCAATCCTATATGCTGAACCTAATACTCCTCTCGAGGTTCGTGCAACACCCAATGATCCATTGATCGCTCAACAATGGCACCTTAATAATATTTCAGCTCCCAAAGCCTGGGACCAGGGCACCGGTGGACTGACCTTTAATAAAGACACTGTGGTAATGGGATTTATTGACCTTGGAATACTTACAACACATGAAGATTTAAAAAACAGGATCTGGGTCAATCGCGCTGAAATCGCAGGCAATGGCAAAGATGATGATGGTAATGGGTATGTCGATGACGTAAATGGACTATCGATTAAATATAAAAATGAAAAACATACGGTTGATAATTCAACGGATGGATTAAACAATCATGGAACCAGTGTAGCTGGACTTATGGCCGGGGAAAGCAATAATAGTAAGGGTATCTCAGGAATGATGTGGAATTCAAAATTAATGGTTACCACCTTGGGACCTACAGGAAATGTAGCTGATTTAATAGAGTGTTTCAATTACATCCTGGATCAGCGGGTAAAATACAATCAATCCAATGGCAAACAAGGTGCACTCGTCGTTACTAT
>JBDTUE010000282.1:0-5516 GCA_040007895.1 Saprospiraceae bacterium
CCAGGATTGTATATCAGCAACAACATTTTCATAAGTATGCGATCCATCAATAAAGACCATATCCAAATACTCATTTATAAAAAATTCAGCACAGTCCACGGACAGGCCTCTAATGGTTATCACATTTTGATACCTTTTGGTATTTGACAGAAACTCCAGATAGACCAATGCCTTTTCATCATACTCCCATTGTTCATTAATTCTAATATAGAATGGATCAATGCAAATTAATTTTTTTGCCTGTATAGCAATATACGAAGCTGATTTACCTTTATAACTACCAATTTCTAAACAAATTTTATTCTTTGCTTCTTCCGATAAAAAATCACCTTCTTCCCGGGTCAACCAACCTTCAATATCCTCCATCCTTAAACAATTCGATTTGGGTTAAGTCAGTATAATCTTCAAGCAAATCTTCATTAAACTCAGGCATATACTGCATTTGCATTAATCCAAAAGCCGCTTCCATGGGTGTCATGTACATATTCCAACCTAAAGACTTAATATTATCATCAACATATTTCATTTCACTTCTTCCTTCATACCTGGCTTTTTTAAACCATTCATACGACACTTCATCATTTGTCAATATCATACCCCCTTTACCTATTTTAAGATGTTTTTTAATATGAAATGATAAACACATCAATGTGTCCGGTATATACATTCCGCTGGTAAATCTTTTTGCAGAATCATAAATCGGATAAGGTTTTAATTGATATAATCCCTTCCAATTTATATCTTCAAAATGGACTTTCCCGCCGGCATGGATGATTGACTGAGGGACCGATAAGTATGTTTTTTTAGGAATAGTAATCTCCTGTACCTTCAAATAGGTGCAACACAAAAATAGCGCATTGGTACAACTGTCTACAGAGATTGCAAACGGAGACCCGGTGTATTCTGCCACCTCTTCTTCAAACATCTGGACAATCTTATATGGATTATGCTTCATTACTTCTAATTATTTTACAGGGATTTCCATAAGCTACCACATAATCAGGTATACTTTTAGTCACCAGAGAGCCCGCACCGATTATGGAATTATTCCCGATGGTAATACCGTCAATAACATTTGCGCCCATTCCAATTAATGTTTTTTCACCAATAGTTACAAAACCTGCAATATTGGCTCCTATTTGAATGGTAACATAATCTTCCAGCGTGGTATGATGACCCACACTTGAATTTCTATTCAACGAAACAAAATTGCCCAAGGTTGCATGCGCTGCAACCGAAACCAAAGAATTAATTAAACATCCTTTACCCATTTGAGTTGTGGTAGAAATAGATGAAGTCTTATGGATTATGTTTATAAATTTTGATAGATCAATATTGAAATTTTTATAGGTTAAAAATTTATTTATACTTTTATTTACACCCAGAAAACAATGCTCGTACGATGCTGCTTCAGATTTTAATTCAATAGTAAATTTTTGGTTTATAAAAGAATGCTCCACCGGCAAACCAAAATTGTTAATTATTTCAATTAGAGGAAATCGATCAGCGGACTCTAAATTATCCAATATCATAGTGATGACCGCATCACTCTTACCTAATATGGTTAATTTTTTTATTTCCATAACCTAAATCTTTGAATTCATTGCTGGATACTACCCCAAAATCTAATTCTTCAATAACTCTATGAATCCGTTTTAATAAAGCAATATTCGTTCCCAATTCTTTCCCCCGATAGTGAAAATTATCTTCTAACCCAACTCTAACTCCATCAAAATATAATAAACCCATCAAATTTGAATGCAATTGATATGTACCAATTCCTCCAAGACACATAACTGAATGAACCGGTTTATTATACAGTATGGATGAGATGGTCGATAAATCGGTCTGCGCATTATAGATATTGCCAAGGATCACATTTATATAATGGGGCCCACTCAGAACACCTTTATTAATGAGATAGTTGGTGTAGTTTAGCATTCCCGAATCAAAACACTCTATTTCGGGAATGACCCCATATTTATCCATTTTCTCAATCAATCTTAGAATCATTTCTGGTTCGTTCACCGATGGCCCATTAGGAAAATTAAGCGACGACATAGTCAATGAACCCATATCCGGATATAATTCAAGTACTTCTGAACGATTTTCGAATTCTTTATATGATCTGCCGGTTAATGAAACACAAATACATAGACCAGGACAATGTGTACGTATCCCTGAAATGATATCAGAATAAACATCTTTTCGATAGGTGTTTGATAAATCTTTTGGGTCCCTGGCATGAATATGTGTTAGTGAAATACCCAGTTCAAAGGCCTGATGAACTTCTTCTATAATTTCAGCAGGAAACAACGGAGCCAGGGAGTTTTCCTTTGTTGTTTGAGTTCCTGTTGGTGTGAAATTAATTATTTTGTTTTTCATAAAAGCCTGAAGGCATAAATATAGATAAACCAGGTTAGTCAGTAACTTATTTGCAAGTATTTAGACTTAGTCTAAGACTTCCACTATTCCGGGCATTCTATCTTGTTAAATCCAGAATGAAGATTGACTTCTTGGACCAGATTCTTATCAATCGACAGAAAAATAAGAGTTGGTTATATGTTTTGATATTTCACTTAAAAATCTATCTTTGCACGCTCGAAAGAGACAGTTTAGGAGAGATGGCAGAGCGGTTTAATGCGGCAGTCTTGCCCAAAGGGTCCTGCCCGGAAAAACTGTTGACGGCGTGAGTCGTCCCGGGGTTCGAAATTGATGATTTTCTAATGTCATTTTCAACGTATATTATCAAGAGCTTAAAAGATCAAGGTTATTATTATGGACATTCAATTGATCCATATAAGAGATTGACTTTGCATAACTCCAAGAAAGTAAGAAGCACGAAACATCGAGTGCCATTCAATTTACATTATATTGAAACCTTTGACACTAAATCACAGGCCTATAGGCAGGAAATGTATTTTAAATCTGCTGACGGCAAGAAGTATTTAAAGGAAAAAGGAATTATCTGATTTGATATTTCACTTAAAAATCTATCTTTGCACGCTCGAAAGAGGCAGTTTAGGAGAGATGGCAGAGCGGTTTAATGCGGCAGTCTTGAAAACTGTTGACGGCGTGAGTCGTCCCGGGGTTCGAATCCCTGTCTCTCCGCCTTATTAAGTCCTGGTAAACTCCGGGACTTTTTTTATTTAATGATCATTCTTATCTTCATTCTAAAGCTTAATCATTAATTCAAATGAAACTCAATTCAACCACACTTTGGATCATCAGGCTCATCGCCGCAGTAATCCTTTTACAAACCCTCTATTTCAAATTTACCGCTCATCCCGAAAGTGTGGCCTTATTCACCAAATTAGGGGCAGAACCATGGGGTAGGATCGGAACCGGAATCATTGAATTAATTACCGGGATCATTTTATTAATACCAGCTTATACCAGGTTTGGGGCTGTATTGGCTTTTGGTTTAATGATTGGTGCCATTTCTTCCCATTTACTCGTGATTGGATTTCAAAGTTCCGGTGATGGTGGCAAATTATTTGGACTAGCGATCGCAGTGCTCATTTGCAGTATTATCCTATTAGTCCATTACAGAGACCAATTAATTGTTGATTTAAATATTCTTAAGAGCAAAATATCACCTGCTAAACAGAATTCCTGACATACCAAGTGTGGCTTAAAGATTTCCCTTCTTCAGTTCCTCTATAGCGTGATGTGCTGCCCTGGCAGTGATTGCCATAAACGTCAATGAAGGGTTTTGAAATCCTGTAGATGTCATACAGGCTCCATCTGTAACAAATACATTTTTACAGCTATGGATCTGATTCCATGCATTCAACATGGATGTTTTCGGCTCGTGACCCATTCTCACTCCTCCCATCTCATGAATATCCAATCCCGGAGCCTGGTGATTATCATAAGCAGCCGTGATTTTACAGCCGGCTGATTCAAGCATCTCTGATCCCTGTGTAATAAAATCTTTGATCATCTTTTCATCATTGTCGGTATATCCCACGGAAGTGATGATTTGAGGAATACCCCATTTATCTACATTAGTCTCGCTGAGTTTTACTCTGTTTTCAAATCGGGGAATAGTTTCACCTTGCATACCCATAGCTATTTGCCAGTGCCCCGGATCTTTAATGGCTGATTTCAAATCCTCCCCTATCCCACTATGAGCATAACCTTTATGCCAACCAGGTCTATGAGCAACATAATATCCCATATAACCTCTCAAAAAATCTGTCTCCTGTTTGTACACATTTCTAAATGAAGGAATAAATGCTTGGGTAGGTCGGCGCCCATAATAATATTTATCCTCAAAACCATTCATGGTTGCAGAAACATTTCCTCTGTAATTATGAAAGGCAATATATCGCCCTAAGACATCATGATCATTCCCAAGGCCATTTGGAAACCGAGCTGAGGATGAATTCAATAGAATCAGGTTACTATTAATTGTAGCAGCGTTGACGAAAATAATTTTTGCAAAAAACTCCGTCGATTCATTCGTTTTTGCATCAATGATTTTTACTCCGGATGCCCTTTTAGATGTTTCATCATAGACAATGGAATGAACTACGCTATCTGGTCTCAAGGTTAGATTTCCCGTTTTAAGAGCCCACGGTATAGTAGATGATACGGAACTAAAGTATCCTCCGTATGGGCATCCCCGTTCACATAAGTTCCTTGTCTGACATTTGCCTCTCCCCTGTTGGAGATGAATTTCTTTTGGCTCCGTGAGATGAGCACATCTGCCAATAATGACATGTCTTTTATTTTCGTATTTAGAATGTATTTTTTCCTGGATAACTTTTTCGACGCAATTCAATTCAAAGCCGGGCATCACTTCACTGTCGGGTAATACATCCAGGCCATCCCGGTCACCACAGATACCTACAAATTTTTCGACGTAGGTGTACCAGGGTTCTATATCCTTATAACGAATCGGCCAATCAACAGCATAACCATCGCGAGCAGGTGCTTCAAAATCATACTTGCTCCATCGTTGTGTTTGCCTTGCCCACAATAGCGATTTACCTCCTACCTGGTATCCCCGGATCCAATCAAATGGTTTTTCTTGTTCGTATGGATGATGTGTATCTTTTACAAAAAAATGTTCTGTGGTTTCATTGTAAGCATAACATTTATTGATGACCGGGTTTTCGATATTGTCCGTCAATTTCATTTGACCACGATGTTGAATATCCCAGGGATTCCATAAGGCCGTAGGATAATCTCCATGTCTGACCATAGGGCCCCGTTCGAGAACTAATGTTTTAAAGCCGGCTTCGCATAGTTCTTTAGCAGCCCAGCCTCCACTCATCCCGGAGCCAATGACGATGGCATCAAATTGATTGGTAGTGGCTTTTTCTTTTAGTTGCATAAGATTGAATTCTTGAAATTAAATTTTAAAGGTGAGTTATAATTATCGTAAATGAACACATTGCTTCTTTATCATATTTAGTGGGCAAATTTTAAAAATAATTTTGCTTAATTATTTGCCTTACTTTTTTTTCCGCAAAAACCTTCATGAAAATAGGAATTTACACATAGAC
>JBDTUE010000283.1:0-5444 GCA_040007895.1 Saprospiraceae bacterium
TGCGCCTTCAATGCCACTTCCGTTGCTAAAAAACAATGTTCCTGCGTCATTGCCGTCTCTGTTCTATTGGTGATGTCCTCAAGGAGAAGTCGACCAAAAGGTAATTCTATTGTTGAGCAATCGATATATTGAGTTTGTTTTTTATCAACCATATATAGATGACTACCTGTATCATGAATAGTGATATCAATATTCTTACGAACTTCAATATATCCTTCGGTACCAAGCACGGTAAGACGTCCGTCTCCCCAAGTCTTGAGTCCATCTGGAGTAAACCAATCATTACGGATATAACCCGCCCCTTTATTGCTTTTCAGTGTTATATCACCAAAGTCTTCAAATTGCGGATATTGTGGATAGTGTACATTACCTACCTGTGAAGAAATGACCTCAGCAGAAGTAGAGCCTGTGAAGTATAAAAACTGATCACATTGATGGGACCCGATATCACAAATAATTCCACCGTAATATTTTTTATCAAAAAACCAGGTCGGTCGCGATGAAAGACTTATACGATGAGGGCCCAGGCCAATAGTTTGAACGACCTGTCCGATAGCTCCGGCTTTGACTAATTCACCGGCTTTGACCGTGGCTCTATTTTCAAATCGTTCGCTGTACATGATAGAATAGATCTGTTTAGTTTTTTTCTGAACAGCCCTTACTTGCGCAAGTTGTTTGAGGGTGATGATACCGGGTTTGTCAGTCATATAATCCTTGCCGTGTTGCATCACACGAATACCTAAAGGAGCACGATCAATAGGTATACCTGCACTGAGTACGAGTTTGATTGATTTATCATCGAGGATTTCCTGTTCACTGCCGGCTTGTTTTGCCTGGGGATATCGTTTAATAAATGCTGCAGCAAGATCCGGCTCTTTAGCATAAAACGAAACCATCGTCGCTCCATTGCGCATGATTGCCTCCGACATCCCATAGATATGTCCATGGTTAATTCCTATTACTGAAAATCTTACGTCAGATACCAATTTTCGATGCACATATACTGGAAGCGCTGGTGCTGGATTCGTAGCATGAAGGATATTGGAGGAACTGATAATACTGGCTCCTAAGGCCGTAGTCAATGATGTTTTTAAAAACTTCCTTCGTGCTGATAAATCCTTTTTGTTCATAATCATTTATTTAATTTGATAAAATTAGAGAATATCCCGTTAAAAAATGCTTCGATCTGCGGTAAGTCAAGAGTTGACTTCTCCAGTAATAGATCCATTCGGGAAATTCACCCTTTGACTTAAGCACTATTGTATCTCGTATTAATCGTGGTGAGTTCTTACTTTTTAGTGAAATTCGTAGATAAATCCAATTTCATCCATGAAAACACTTCAACAAACAGAAGCCCTGGGCTTACTTGTATTGACTATCTTGATTTATGCTCAGTTATTCGACCATAGCTGGGGCATGTTTGCTGCTTTATTTTTAGCTCCAGACCTCGGGATGATCGGATATACCTTTTCTAAAAAATGGGGTGCTTATATCTATAATACTTTCCATCATCAGGGTTTGATATCCATTATTCTTTTTTTAGCATGGATGCTGGGTTATACATTACTACAACAGATCTCTATCATTTTTTTAGCTCATTCTTTTTTTGACAGAGCTTTAGGTTATGGATTAAAATATACGGATAGCTTCCAACACACCCACCTTGGATGGATAGGCAAGAATTAACCAGCAGAAATAAAATAAATCTTACTTACTTCTTTCCCTTCGCAGCATAAAATATACCTGCATACAAATGATTTAAAAAGGCAGGATCACTGTATACTGCGGGCATATGTCCAAGAGCTGTATAAAAACCTCTGCCACCGTCATAATCATGGTACCAGGATATAGGATGCATCGCTCCCATGCCATCGCTTTTGTTTTCACCCCATTGAACTTTGGGATTGTATGTCGATTCATCTACTGTAAGTATATAATTCAAACCCGGTGTTTTTTCCGGACCGAAATCATACCATTCATCCGTCCATAGATTCGTCTCACTGAATCCATCAAGGCCGGGAAATTTATTAGCAGTAAATTTTAACCGGGCAGATTGAATGGTCGGATGAATTTTGAATGACCTGCCTACCAATTTAGTATACCATTCCCAATCATATTCCGTATCGGTGGCACTATGAACTCCTACGAATCCTTTACCTGACCGGATAAATTTTTCCATAGCAGCTTGTTGGGCGTCATTTAATATATCTCCGGTCGTATTGAGAAAGATGATTACATCAAACTTAGCCAGGTTAGCATCCGTGAAGCGTCCCGGATCTTCCTGCCAATCGACATCAAAAAAATGTTTATCCCCCAGGGCTTTTACAGCCTGGACTCCATCCAGGACCGATTCATGGTGAAAGCCCATAGTCTTGGTAAACAATAAAGCGCGAAACTGTTTTTGTGCCTGCATCATTGTATTTATACTTAATAAACACAAGATGACTACAAAGCATTTGATCGATTTTTTCATAAGGTTTTTTAAATTGTTCTTGTGAAAGTAATTAATATTTATAGAGTATGGCGTTCACTTTAATTTGTTTAGCAAAGAATTAACCAGTAAACACCATTGAGAATTTAAATAACTTCGTAACCCGATAAACATCTATACTCTTTATGATTAATCCGATCAAATTATTCAGTCTCGCTCTTTGTTTTATTACGTGGAATGCAGACGCACAAAACCAGGCAGTCAGCCTTGCTCAAACCTATAAAGATTATTTTAAAATCGGGGTCGCGGTTTCACCTAGGGCTTTATTGACCGATGAAGCCTCGTTGATCATTAGTCAATTTAATAGTATGACTCCTGAAAATGCAATGAAAATGGGCCCTATTCATCCCCAGGAGGATCAGTATAATTTTATAGGAGGTGATTCTATTGCCGCTTTTGCACAACGGAACGGAATGTACATGAGAGGGCATACCCTTTGCTGGCACAATCAGACGCCTCCGTGGCTTTTCAAAACAGCTAGCGGTGATACAGTCTCAAAAGAAATACTGCTGCAGCGACTCAGGGATCATATCAATACCGTAGTCAGCCGATATAAAGGAAAGATTTATGCCTGGGATGTAGTCAATGAGGCGATTTCAGATAAAGAAGATGAATTTCTTAGACCATCCATCTGGTTAAAAATATGCGGTGAAGAATATATAGAACGTGCATTTCAATATGCTCATGAAGCAGATCCGAAAGCTCTGCTCTTTTATAATGATTACAATGAAATCAATCCTGTGAAGAGAGAGAAGATATTCAAATTAGTCAAGTCTCTGAAAGATAAAGGTGTGCCAATTCACGGTGTAGGTCTGCAGGGGCACTGGTCTATCTATGAACCCACCGCAGAAGTCTTAGAGTCGACTTTAAAAAGATTTTCTGAGCTCGGTCTGCAAGTGCAAATTACCGAATTGGATATTTCAACTTATCATAAAGAACATGGTCGCCGTGAAAGAACAGCGGAAGATAGTCTTGCTTTATTTACTCCTGAAAAAGAATCTCTTCAGATTGAACGATACAAGACTTGTTTTGATCTCTTTAGAAAATATAAGAAAACACTTTCGGCTGTTACTTTTTGGAATATTTCTGACCGCAATAGTTGGTTAGATAATTTTCCGGTGAGGGGACGTAAAGATTATCCTTTATTGTTTGATAAGGAGCTTAAACCTAAAAAAGCCTTTTGGTCCGTAGTGAATTTTAAAAATAACCAGTGAATTCTACCTTATCCATTAGCCATTCCTTTGCCTCTAAAAAGAACGGAGACATGTTGACAACACCTGGATATGAGACATTAAAGTCTATTTTGATTAGAGGTTAAATTGAAACGAGGTTCGGGTAGTACCATGAAATGGGGTGTTGGTGCTTGATCAAAATCATTCCAAGTAATTAACTATTAATTAGGCGGTCTAGAATTTTGTAGAAGTAAATGTGATTCCTGCTACTGGTATGACTAGAATGAAATGTCCATTAATCGATCCTTTTAATTAAAACATCCGGAAACTGAGGCAGCCTTTCAATGGTCGGATCGCTATTGTATAGATCAGGCCGCCGACAATTATCGTCGGCGGCATAAACCTGAAAAAATTATTTTTTTACTTGTACTGTTTGATCCTTTATTTTCAATGATGACACGTTAGTAAGAGTCTGTAATGCAGAAAGGTCTGACCGCAATTGGTTCAATTTTTCATTTTGAGTATCCATAATGGCTTGTTGCTCTTGTATTGCTTTGACGAGTACGGGTATGAGCTCCGTATATTTCATGCCATAGATCTCTTTACCATCATTCATTTGAATATCTATCACCTCAGGCACCAATTGGTTCATTTCCTGAGCAATAAAACCAATATGTTTTTTTGCCTGATCACTTTCTGTTTTCCAATTAAAATTTACCGGATTCATTTTAAGTATTTCTTTCAATCCATACGGAGTTTCAAGGATATTTTTCTTCATATTTTTATCTGAGGTATTGATCGTAGAGTTTGCTGCATAAATTACGTTCCAACGATTTGACGATCCACCCAAATTTATTGTACCATCCCCAGAGTAGGGTAATACATTACCGGCTCCAGACACCCTAACCCCTAAATGTTCCCAATCCAATGCATTGTTTATATACGTCAAAGAAAATCGTTTTGAATTATCTGCCGGTAAGGTTGGAATTGTAAGTCCCCTGATTTCATTTTGTGGACCTATGTCATCCTGATCATAAGTCCAGGATGTCCCATTCCATTTTATAATATGGCCAGGTTTAATATTCGAAGGTGGCGCGAGCTTAGCCACCGTAATTGATGCATTCGTTATTTCAACAGTGCCCACGGCATTATCCGCCATTTTAGCATTCGTGATAGAATTATCAGCAATCTCTGCAGTGCCAACCGCATTTGCAGTTATTTGTAAATTATTGTAAACTCCTGTGACATCGCCTCCATGATTCGTAGTCAACAATACTCCTGTATTAGAAATTTGATTGTTTGATATGGCAATACCATTACCTGCTGTGTACACTGCACCGGTCGCTTCAGTACCAGGAGCCCAGGACCCTCCATTCCATTTAAGAACTTGAGGGGTATTAGGAGTACCTGGTGCGATTTTATTAAATGTCACTGCATTATTGGCAATCTTCGTAGTACCTACTGTATTGTCTGATAATTCAGTAATACCTACAGAATTGGCTATGAGTTGCAAATTATTATATGTCCCAGTTACATCGCCGCCAAAATTAGTTGATTGAAGTACATCATCAGTGCCATTGAGATCACCTGTATTACTTATTACTGAATTATTAAGAGCTATTCCATTACCAGCAGTATAAGTTCCTGGAGGGCCTACCGGCCCCTGCGGTCCGGCTATACCTTGAGCTCCGGCTGCCCCGGTGTCCCCTTTTAAACCTTGTGGTCCGGTTATACCTTGAGTACCAGCTGTACCATTGTCCCCTTTTGGTCCTTGTGGTCCG
>JBDTUE010000284.1:0-5429 GCA_040007895.1 Saprospiraceae bacterium
AAAAAACTGATTTTACAACCTCGACGAGGTTGAATATAATTGCAGTAGATAGTTCTCATCAAATGCAACTTTATACTTGTAAAGTCCTGAAATAGACTAACACCAAATGATAAGTTGAAGTACTCAAAATATTTCAGTCATACTTTGATTTACTGCAATCCATAGGTAATTATTTACTTTTGCGTAATTTATACCTCCTATGTCCACCTTCGCTGAATTCAATTTACCCAAAGCTTTAAATTATGCGATTCAAGACTTAGGATTTGAAAAGCCCACCCCTATACAATCACAGGCCTATTCTATAATCCTGTCCGGTAAAAATATAGTAGGTATTGCTCAAACAGGGACTGGCAAAACATTGGCCTATATGCTCCCTTTGCTAACCGGACTTAAATTTTCAAAACAAGTACATCCGAGGATTTTGATCCTCGTCCCCACCCGGGAATTGGTTTTGCAGGTAGTTGAACAAATCAATGCCTATGCAAAATATATGCAAGTCCGGGTCATGGGTGTATATGGAGGCACCAATATCAATACACAAAAGGAGGCTTTATCAAAAGGTATCGATATCCTGGTAGCCACCCCGGGGCGCATATATGATCTGGCTCTTTCAAGAGCAGTTAAACTCAATGAAATTAAGAAAGTGGTCATCGATGAAGTTGATGTGATGCTGGATCTCGGTTTTCGTTTTCAACTAACTAATATCTTCGAACTGATGCCGGAGAAAAAACAAAACATCATGTTTTCAGCTACCATGACTGAAGAAGTAGAAGAATTGATTGACAATTATTTTATCACTCCGGTAAAAATATCCATAGCCCTAAGCGGCACACGATTGGAAAATATAGAACAGCAATCTTATGCAGTAACTAATTTTTATACGAAAGCGAATCTGTTACGTCACCTATTGACCGATAAAAACGAATATAAAAAAGTATTGGTTTTTGTTACCGGTAAGATCAATGCAGATCTTTTATTTGAAGCTTTAGAAAGCAGCTTTGGTAATGAGATGGGGATTATTCATACCGCTAAATCTCAAAACAACAGGATAGCTGCCATTAAACATTTTGATGATGGTACTCATCGGATATTAGTGACTACTGATGTAATGGCCCGTGGTTTGGATCTGGATACGATCAGCCATGTAGTTAGTTTCGATACACCGAATTTTCCTGAAAATTATATCCACCGTATAGGAAGAGCTGGTCGTGCTGAAAAAAAAGGCAAGTCTATTCTTTTCTTTACTGATAAAGAAGTCGATGCCAAAAAAGCTATTGAATCTTTGATGTCTTATAAAATACATCAGGTAGATTTTCCAAAAGAAGTTGCTTTGTCAGAAGAATTAACTCCCGACGAACGTCCGAAGAGTAAAGACACTAAGAATCCTTATCGCAATACGAGTAAGAAAGTCTTGTTACCCGGATTTCACGAAAAGAAAGAAAAGAATAAAAAAACGAATTTGGGAGGTTCCTACAAATTCGAAATAGCTCGTAAATATAAAAAGCCTAAGACCAGGGGTGATAAGTTCAAGAAAAAATAGAGGACAAAAGGTGAGCTTAATCTTCTTCCATTTATAATAAGCGAAATCCAACACTCTTAAAAAATGAAATAGTTTTGTTTTACTCATTTATTGTGTTTTCAATTTTAGAATGCAAAGGAAGTAATTATCAAAACTCATTTATAGATACAATGATTATCCCTATAGATACTATTTTTTTTCAAAGTAACGTGAAAAGTGATAGTTCAATTAGGATGCCTGGTGAAATGTTATCGACTTTATTAGCTACATTTTTCGAAAGTATTCGATTTAAAACTGGATCTCCTTTTATTATTATGGCTAAAAAAGATATTCTTCCTAAAACAAATTCTTGGAAAGATATAAAGCTTACTTACTATTCCAACCTTAGTTTTGGTGAATCCACAAAGTACAACGATTATTCGGATGCTCTAATTATTCAATTTCCTTTTTCCAATAGTGATCTAGCAATAAAAGGAATTAATGATCTAGATAAATTATTCTATCCTAAAGATGGAAGTTTAAAGGAAGGGCTAAGTTATTATCTTTGGTTTAGAATTAAAAAATCCATAATTTTTATAAATACTTCGGATTCTTCATTTATGGATTTAATTATGGAAAGGAAATAATAGATTAAGCAGGAGACTTAAAAAATCAGGTTCGATTGCATCCAGTATTCCTGGGATAATTGATCAACTTTAAATCTCTTGGTGTTAATTTATAACTTGCTTTACAAAAAAGGCAAAGCCTTAAGAATGAACTTAAAGCTTTGCCAAGTATAAAAATATTTTCTATTAAAAATTAACTGTACGTCCTGTCGTGAGATCGTTTTTCATCCCATTCTTTAGTAGGTACAAAGTAAGATGTATCTGAGGGGTGAAGATGTTTCTTCACTTCTTCATCTATCAATTCAATTCCAAGGCCTGGAGCAGATAGAGGAACTGGTGCATATCCTTTATCAATTAATTTTCTTCCATCCGTTGTTTTTACTAAACCTTCCCACCATGGTAAGTCAACAGAATGGTGTTCGAGGGCTAAAAAGTTTTGAGTAGCTGCTGCGCAATGCACGTTTGCCATAAAAGAAACCGGAGTTCCTGCCTGGTGCATAGCCATTGCAATACCTTTTTCTTCAGCATAGTCACCAATTCTCTTGGTCTCTAATAGTCCACCGGAAGAAGCTAAATCAGGATGAATAATATCTACTGCATGTGTATCAATAAGTGGTTTAAAGTTTTCAAGTAGATAAATATCTTCACCGGTAAGCAATGGAGTTTCTATAGCATCAGAGATAGTTTTTAATTGCTCGGTATATTGCCATGGAACCATGTCTTCCAGCCATGCTAAGCGGTATTGTTCCAATTTTCTGGCAAGGCGAATACAATTGTTCATATCTATATGTCCGTAATGATCCGTAGAAAGCGGGATTTCATACCCGACCATGCTTCGCACATTGGCTACGATCTTAGCCATTTCATCCAATCCCTTTTCAGTAATCTGAATTCCTGTAAATGGATGCCTGGTATTACCATAATTCATATAACCTTCCTGGTATTGGTTTGACCCGGGTTTTAAAACTCCGGGATTGATTAAAGCACCAGGTATATCTTTTATCTCATTAATAGATACATCCATTTTCAACCAGGAATAACCCTGGTCTACTGTGCGATACTTAATAAGTTTAAGTTGTTCTTCGGGGCTTTTTGCTTCCGGAGTATCTGCATAAATCCGGATACTATCCCTGTATCGTCCTCCAAGCAATTGCCATGCAGGCACATTATATGCTTTACCACACAAATCCCATAATGCCATTTCAACTCCGCATACACCTCCGGCTTGTCGGGCTGGGCCTCCAAATTGTTTTATTATTTTAAATATCTTTTCAACATTACATGGGTTTTCTCCAAGGATCCGGCTTTTCAACATCAATGCATAACGGGGATCTGCACCGTCACGGACTTCACCCAAACCGTAGATTCCCTGGTTGGTATCAATGCGAATAATGGCCGTTCGTCCTAATACGGTGGTAACACAATATCGCAAATCTGTAATTTTCAATTCAGACGGACTTGAGGCTTTTCTAACTTTAGAAGTAGTTTGAGCTATTGAATCTTCAAAAGTCAATCCAATCAGTCCAGTCATGCTAATTCCACCTAATGCAGTCTTTTTAAGGAAACTGCGTCGGTTGTCATGGGTAGTAGGGTTGTCGATCTCAGCCTGTCTCGCTTTGGCCGCTTCGGCCTCGCGTTCTTTATTCTTTTGTGCAATTTGTTGAATAATACTTTTCATAAGGTTTTTAAAATTTATATCATTAGTAATAATTCTAGTTAAGTTTTGCAGGATGGACTTGGAAGATTTTCTTCATCGTGTCTAATTGAAATTTTAGGTGTATAGTTGAGATATCTAATTGGAAGTGTTAGAATTTCACTTGAGAAATTTAAAATTCAGATCAAATAATTTTTCCCTGATTTTGCCTTTCTATTATATTAAACCATTCGGTTATTTATAAACTTATCCAATAAACGAATTGTCCATAGGAATAAATACGAATTTTTCGATCAAAGGTGTATTTACAAAAATCGTTCCATACTTCTTTAATCTTGGTTTACAGACCATTATCTTCATTTGCTGAAAATTCAGTAATAGAGTTTGTGAATATTGGATGCCCATTTTATAAAGAAGATCCAGAATTGGATCTATGCATTAAACTAACTACCAGGCGATCCTAGCTGAACAAAAATTCAACATCCGCCTCTGATAAATTCTTAACAAAACCATCCTCTGCATGTACAAGTTCATCTGAGATTTCTCCCTTTCTTTTTTGCAATTGAATGATGCGCTCTTCAATAGTATTTTTACAAATCATTTTATACGCAAATACATGTTTCTTTTGACCTATCCGGTGGGTGCGATCAATAGCCTGATTTTCTACGGCACTATTCCACCACGGATCTACTAAAAATACATAATCAGCAGCAGTAAGATTAAGCCCGGTATTGCCTGCTTTCAGCGAAATAAGAAAAACTTTGGCCTGGTCTTCTTCTTGTTGAAAAGCATCTACCATATCTCTGCGGTCAAGGATATCAGTGTCTCCATCAAAATGGTAATAAGGAATACCGGCGTGTTTAAGTTCATAAGCAATAAGATGTAGCATTCCTTTGAATTGAGAGAATACCAATGCTTTATTGTCAGTAAGTTGAGTCTGGATTTCATCCATCAATACGTTCAATTTAATGGATTGAGTCTTGTGACCTTTGTATTCCTCCAGCAAGACCGGCGAGCAACATACTTGTTTGAGTTTAGTAATGCCTGCCAGGATGCCAATCTTACTTTTAGATAATCCATCATTTTTAATATTGAGGAATACACTATTTCGAATTGAACTTCTTATTTCTTCATAAGCAGCTCTCTGACTATCCTCCATCTCGCACCAAAGGATGGATTCTGTTTTTTCAGGCAGATCAGTCGCTACCTGTTTTTTGGTGCGTCTCAGGATAAACGGAGCCGTAATTTTTGCTAATGTTTTTATTTTTTCCTGATCCCCATCTTTATCAATTGGATTGGCATATTCTTTACGGAAAAATTCCTGTGAGCCAAGCAATCCCGGCACTACGAATTCTAGCTGAGCATAAAGATCAAACGTATTGTTCATCACAGGAGTGCCACTCAATGCAATACGATGTCTTGTTTTCAATCTTGCAATGGATCGGGTGATTAATGCGGAAGGGTTTTTAATATTATGACTTTCATCGACGACAATCGCTCCCCAGGTATGATTTTCCAAGAGCTCCACCTGGGTCCTTATTAATCCATAACTTGATATGATTATTTGTTCTTCTCCCTGGAAAAATTCCGCCAGTTCATTAACCCCACCTTTAAAAATCCTGATTCCAAAATGTGGAGCAAATTTTTCAAA
>JBDTUE010000285.1:0-5413 GCA_040007895.1 Saprospiraceae bacterium
TCTATTTGAAGATCTTTCTCGAGATTGGACAACAAATTGGTAAGCCAATCTTTGACGGATTGATTTTTACTGAAAACAGAGAGCACGGATCGTTTGACCAGTGAAAACATACCTAAACCATCACCAAGGTTATTTTCGGTTTTCATCGTGGCCCGGTCATAAGCGGCCAATAAATTTTCTACGAGTGAATCTACCTGGTGTTTGCTCTTGCCTTCCTGTTCATCGAGGGACTTCCGGATATCATTTCTGAAATTGAGGTCATAGAGATATTGCTCTTTTCGATCTAGGATCCCTTTAAAGATGCGTTCATTGATGTTAAGCGCAGTATCAATATTATTGTATAGTTTAATGAAAGGAGCTTTGCCTTGAAGGATATGATCATTGATGTAGCTTCGTAGTTCTATGAATCCACTTTGATCATATTCTTTGTTCAACTCCATTTTGGCAGAAACAGCAAAGATCTTTGCTTCATTCATGCCTTTTTTAGATGCATAAGAAGCAAGACCATTCATATTGATGTCGAGATCAGACTGAGGCAGCAGATCTTTTTGTTGCATGACGAAGATGACTTTCTTCCGCCATTCTTCTTTTATATAATCAAAGAAATCCCAGGCTGATTGGCGATAAGGGTTTTTAGATTCAAAGACAAACACAATTAGATCAGAAGATGGAATGAACCGCTCTGTAATTTCCTGGTGATGAGCCACGATCGTATTGGTCCCCGGAGTATCGACGATAGCTATTTCTTTAAGAATGTCAGCCGGTACAAATATTCTTTTAAAATATGGATTGATGAAAACTTCTGTTTCTTCCGGTCCATAGAGAATTTGTTGAATCGTATCCGTCATGGGCATGGGAGCGACTTTACAAATTTCCCGATCGGATTGAAGCAAAGCATTGATAAAACTACTTTTACCTGCTTTTACCTCACCGACAACCACAAACATAAAGGGATCCCGTATACGACTTCGTAATTCGGAAACGGTTTCGATCAATTCTTTGTGTTGTATGTCCTGGGTCAATTGATGAAGATCTTTGACCGATTCATCGATGAGACTTTGATAGACGTCGAGTTTTGGATTAAACTTAAATATGTTCACGCACGAAGGTTATTTGACTATAAATATCTTAAAGTAAAGGCATTTATTCTTCCGGTAAGATATATTTTATTTGTGGTCCCATACAGAAGAGCAAATCTAAAATACTCAGGTCCGGTATAAACGGAAATTTATTTTCAAATAGTTGTGGATAAGGTATGGAATGAAAGGAATGGATATCTTGTTTTTCAACTTTACTAAATTCAATCGAATAAGCTATAGAAGGACTCCACCTGAACACACGACACGTAAAAAGCAGGATATCCCAATTCAGATCTATTAATAATCTATGATGGGATTGTAGAATTTTTTCAATTTCCGGCATAAAGTATTCATAATACGGTGCCCGTTTATAATTACTTTCAATAGTCCGCAAATGTTGACTTACCCAGTCAAAGTCATACGCTATTCTAACACTCCGGATGGGCATCTGCTGATGCTTCCCCTTCATTAAAGGCACAGATAGCAGGATTTTGCCCTGACTGGAAGCCAGATAACACCTGTTGCGTAAACTGTTTTTTTGATAATGTTCACCCGCGTCAATGACTATTTGACCAGCTTTAAACAAAGATTGAACGACAGATAAGGGAGGGAAATAAACGGTCTTTATCATAATGATATTATCGGGACCAATCAGAGATTACACAAGAAAAATATTTAATGCAATATAGTGCTTAATTTTGCAGGATTACATGAGAGCCAGTGTTATTGCCAGACTGATTATTTTAGGATCTATAGCTATTTTGTCTACGCTGGTCATTCAGTTCTTTATTTTAAGCCAACAACAGAATTCTGAGGAAAAAGCTTTCAGAGAAAAGACTATAACTGCCTTATACAATGTTGCCAGAAAACTCGCCAAATCCCCTAACCAATTACCACCTAATAATCAATTGATCCGTCCGCTCGAGTCAAATTATTTTGTTGTCAACATCAATGATCATATTAACGTCAATCTCCTTGAATTTTATCTGAAGTCCGAATTCAGCTCCAGTGGCTTAAAAGAAAATTATGAATTCGGCATTTATGATTGTGAGAAAAACAATATGGTATATACTCAATCAGTGAGTTTTGAAGAAGGTGCCTCTCCTAAGAAAGCTTCGAAATTGCCTATCTACAAGGACTTTACGTATTATTTTGGAGTTCGTTTCATAGACAGGGTAGCCAATCCTTTTTACAAATACACTTGGGTGAGCCTCGGATTACTTTTACTGACTTTGCTGTTTTTTGCGTACAGTCTATGGATCATTCTAAAACAAAGAACCCTGGCTGAAATGCAGAAAGATTTTATAAATAATCTTACGCATGAATTCAAGACTCCAATTGCGGCAGTTAGTATTTCATCCGATGTCCTCTTGCAACACGAGACGATTAAAGACAATCCCCGGCTTAAACAATATGCCCAAATCATTAAAAAACAAAATGAACTTTTAAATACCCAGGTCGAGCGGGTACTCCAGGTTGCCAGGATGGAAAAAACCAATTTTCACATCAATCCTGAGCCCATTGATACCCATGAAATCATCCAGGATCTTGTGTCCAGCATTGAACCAAGGGTAAAAAGCAAAGGTGGTGAAATCACGATGAGTTTAAATGCGATGGCCCCTGTGATTAAAGCTGATAAAATTCACTTTATCCATATCATTCAAAATGTGTTGGACAATGCAATAAAATATTCTGATGAAGGCAAGATGAAAATTGAAATATCTACCTATGATGTGGGTCAAAACATGGTCATTAAATGTACAGATCAAGGAATGGGCATCCCTAAAGAATTTCAAAAAAAGATATTTTCAAGGTTCTATAGAGTGCCTACCGGAAATGTGCACAAAGTAAAAGGATTTGGATTAGGCCTCCATTATGTATACCAGATTTGTAAAGCTCATAATTGGCAGATACGGATTGAAAGTAAAGTCGGTATCGGAACTAGTTTGTATATTCAAATTCTCAAATCACAAAGATGAACAAAGCAAAAATATTATTAGCTGAGGATGATGAAACCCTGGCTTTCGTTACGGCTGATAATCTCAATGCCAAAGGTTACCAGGTCATCCTGGTAAATAATGGCGCTGAAGCTGTAAAATCTTTCGATGCTGAACGACCAGATCTTTGTATCCTCGATGTGATGATGCCGGAGAAAGATGGTTTTGAAGCCGCAAAAGAAATCAGGGCTAAAAGTAAAGAAGTACCTATTCTTTTTCTAACAGCAAGGGGGATGAAGGAAGATAGAATAGAGGGACTGTCTCTTGGAGCGGATGATTATATCACCAAACCATTTAGCATTGAAGAATTAGTATTGAGAATAGAAATCTTTTTACGCAGGCGGTATGTAGATCCTAATCGTACCAGTGGTATTATCTCTATCGGACAATTTATGTTTGATCCTGAAAATTATCAAATCAACGGACCTGAAGGAAAACAAGACATGACTCAGCGTGAAGCGGAATTACTTTCTTATTTTTTCAAGCATAAAAATCAATTGAGCAAACGATCAGATATCCTTATAGCTGTCTGGGGTAAAGATGATTATTTCCTCGGTAGAAGTATGGATGTTTTTGTATCAAGACTTCGGAAATTTTTTGAAAAGGATCCTTCTATCAAAATTGAAAATGTGCATGGAGTAGGATATCGCTTTACAGCACCCGACTAGGCTTTTTGCATCTCAAAAGATATCATCTTTATTTAAGTACCTCAATCACGTATTCGTGGTTTAATGGATCTTTGAATATTAAATAATCTACTCCTTCAGATTTTAGTTTGGCCTTCTGATCAGATTGAATGGTTGATAAGTATAGATTAGACTGGCTATAGATATCAGTAAGGGATGCTACTTCTGAATCACGGATTCCATAAGCCTTGAATATCCTGTCGCTCCATGCTACAAGGCATTGACCATTATGTGGAATAGCTTTCCAGTCCACATAGGTTGATCGTTCACTATAATATTTGAATGCAGTAAAATCAGCGGGTACTATGAATACTGCATCGGACGAACTTAGATTTTTAGCTTTCAGGGCCGTTGTAATTTCATTTGAATTATTTACCCATGGGAATTGATATAGCGACTCGGCATAGTTCGTGTTTTTATAAAATTTGAAGGAAACAAAAAGTATTCCGATGGTATACAGTATTATTTGCGGCTTTAACCTATAGGATAATTGAATTTTATTTGCAAAACTTATGATCATCCATACAATTCCGGTTATACTGAAAAATTTCAACCAAATCGTTGCTTTAAACCATTGAGTCATGATCATATATTGAGGTAGGATCAACATACCTAAGCTATAACCAATGCACCCTAATATAGTGAGCATCATCAGGTAAAAGACTTGGACATTTAATTTGTAAAAAATATACGTACCATACAGAAACAGCGGAATGAGCAAACAGTAATTTAAGATACCAAAGGAAGCAGGGAAAAAATGGTGTGCATTTCTCAACTTCATAATATTTACTAATTCACTGGAAGGTATGGAATTGTTCAGGTCAGTAAATAACAACCATACATAGGGACTTATTCCAAGAGCTGAAAAAAGCAAGTATTTAATTTTATCTTTTGAAGGAATGAGCACAAAAGATAATATTAGAATTTGAACTCCGACGATCGGATGAATGTAGGTGGATAGCACAGTAAGAAGTACAGCCTTTAACCAATCTGATTTAAAAGCAAAATATAATGCCCAGATACCAATAGATTTAGCCAGCAAACTGGCACAGACCATATTGTAGTATAATTCATTGCCGCCGAGGTTCCGGTGATATAAAACGACCAAACATAAAAACAAACAGGTCCATTGTGCCCATTCGGGTTTGATAAAAAGTTCTGTCCATTTTTTCAAGCCTCCAATCAGTAAAAGAGTAAAAAAGCAATGTATTATCAGGAAAAGGACGGGCCAAATAACATTAGGGAACATGGAAATAACATGTGCAATCAACCATCTTTCATTAAACCTGGATCCAAGGCATTGTATATAAAAATCATGGGTATACAGCGATGAATCCTGCAAGTGTTTTGCATAGGGCATGAAGTCCATTTGGTCATTTGATCCAAACGTATATCCATGAACCAGGATAAGCAATGTATAAAAACACAAATAAATTAGAAAGTCAATAATACTTTTCGGTAATCGAAGCACAGCCGAAAATTACTCAATCTTGCTTGAGCTTATGATTTTTTCTTAGGTGGTCTCATACAAAAGATAATTGGTTCTTCGCTGTTTTAATTTGGTAAAATCTTATTCAAAACTCTGAACCGTAATTTAAGTTACCGGATATTTAGGATCTAGGACAGGACTGTGCCAAAATACTGGTCGAGC
>JBDTUE010000286.1:0-5401 GCA_040007895.1 Saprospiraceae bacterium
AGTTTGGCCGAACGCCAATGGCCGAAAACAGGAATGGTATTCCTAATCAATATCCAGGCCGTGATCACCATTCAGAAGCATTTACAATGTGGATGGCCGGAGGAGGAATAAAAAAAGGACATACCTACGGCAGCACGGATGAAATGGGATACTTACCTGTCAGTGGAAAAGTGACCCCGTATGATATTCAAGCTACCATACTCAATCAACTCGGATTCGATCATGAAAAATTCACTTATGAATTTCAGGGGAGGCCATATCGACTCACGGATGTTGCCGGTAAAGTGATAAGACAAATCGTAGCCTAAAATGAACAGAAGGAATTTTTTAAAAAATACAGCAGTGTCTGCTCCTGTCGTTTTATCTCCTAAATATTTTATTAAACCGGAGCAAGCAAAAAAAGCACAGTTAGAAATTATCGTACTGGCAACTAACTGGGGATTCAAAGGGTCCGTTGATGAGTTTTGTAAAAAAATTAAAGCGGAAGGTTTTGACGGAATGGAAATCTGGTGGCCTGGCAATAAAGAAAAACAAAAAGAATTATTCGATGCGCTGCAGAAATATCAATTACAAGTAGGTTTCCTCACAAGCGGGGATAGTACGGTGTATGCAGAGCACGAAAGAACTTTTAAAATCAATGTAGCTGCTGCTACGGAAAATATTCATCAGAAACCATTATATGTAAATTGTCATTCGGGGAAAGATTATTATTCATTTGATCAGAATTTAAAACTCATTGAATACACCCTGGAGAGAGCTTCTAAAACCGGTATCGATATTCTCCATGAAACTCATCGGGGCAGAATGTGCTTTGCGGCTCATATCACCAGGCAGTTTTTGGAAAAATATCCGGAGATGTACCTGACATTGGATATATCTCATTGGACCAATGTGCATGAGTCTATGTTAGATGATCAACCGGAAAATATCAATATAGCCCTGCAACGGGTAAAACATATCCATTCAAGGATTGGACATGAAGAAGGACCGCAGGTCAATGATCCCCGGGCTCCAGAGTGGGAATATACCTTTAAAAAGCATTTGTCCTGGTGGGATAAAGCAATGGAACACCGGGTAAATGCGGGTGGTAAACGAATGACTTTCCTCACGGAATTTGGTCCGCCCAATTATCTTCCCACGATTCCCTACACAGGTCTTCCGCTCGCAGATCAATGGGATATCAACGGGTATATGATGAAATTCATTAAAGCAAGATATAAATAGTGAATCATCTCATAGGCCAGTTTCATCCCATTTTGGTGCATTTGCCAATAGGTATTTTGATTATAGCTATAGTATTTAAACTTTGGAATAGAAAAGGTAATAATGAAATAATTGAGAAGATAATTCCAAGCCTGGTTGGTGCCGCCTGGATTGCGAGTATTGCCACGGCATTTACCGGTTATTTTTTGTCACGAGTAGGTGGTTATGAGAATGAATTAGTAAACAACCACAAATGGTCTGGTTTTATATTAGCAGGATTAATAGGTGTTTTGTTTATTTCCATTATAAAAAGATGGAGACCTCTCACGCAGGATATCGCCTGGATGCTGAATGCTGTAAGTTTATTGGTAACAGGTCATCTTGGTGGTCAGCTTACACATGGTGTCGATTATCTCAGTTTCAATTTTAAAACATATCATAAACCGGTTGTAAAAAACATCGATTCTGCTTTGGTCTACCGGGATCTTATTGAACCGATCCTTGCTGATAAATGCTGGTCATGCCATTCCTATGAAAAACAAAAAGGGATGTTGAGGCTGGATGGTATTGATCATATACTTAAAGGAGGAAAACATGGTGATATCATTTCTACCCAACCAGATCAAAGCAAGATGTATCACCGGCTCACCTTACCTAAATCGGCAGATGATCACATGCCTCCTTCCGGTCAACCCCAACCCACCAATGAAGAAATAAAACTTATTGGTTGGTGGTTGGAAAATGACATCACTAAAGACAAGCCTGTATTCATGGCAAACACAACACCGGAAATCAAATCCATTCTCGCAGAAATGATTGAAGATGAAAAGCCAGGTATGTCTATAGCTCTTCCGATCATGGAAATTGCTCCGGTAGATCCGAAATTACTTCTATCACTAAACCAAGGCGGCATCGTATCCGTACCCGTCTCACAAAACTCTAATTATCTCAACGTGATCCTTCCGGATTCATTAAATGCATTACAATGGGCATCGTTGAGAAATGCCGGAAAAAACATTGCATGGTTATCAGCGAGAAAAATCAAATTGAATGATACAGCAATGAATACGATTCTACAATTTGATCACCTGACTAGAATAGATTTAAGTCATAGTACGATTAATGATACTTCAGTTCAAAAGCTTACAGCATTACCTATGTTGCAGGTGATTAATTTAAATTCAACCAAGGTGACCGAAAAAGGATTGACCTCTTTAGCGAATATGAAATCATTACAAACCTTGTATGTCTATAACAGCAAAGTCAATAAGCAAGCCTTGGCGCAATTGCAACATGTGTTTCATAATATAGTCATTGATACAGGAAATTATATAGTACCTACATTTCCGTCCGATACGGTCGAATATACCTATGAACAACTTGCAAAAGATAAAAAAGCAAAAGCTGCAGCTGATTCCTTAAAGTAATATTTTATAAAATCGCTAAAGATTTTAAAGAACTATTTTTTCAAATTGTAGGTCATTCTTGCATATACATATCTTCCATTAAATCCTATAGGTGAAGTGCCATCGTATTGAAAGATTCCATCAAAGGACAGATCTTTTCTTGATTTGTCCGGATAAACATCCAAAAGATTATTTGAGCCAAGGTAGACTGCAAATTCCGGAGTGATTTTGTAACCCAATTCGACATCGGTAGATATCTTGGCTCTATATGTTTGGTAAACAATATTACCGAAGTCATTATAGTCACCGGTCTTCACCGAACCATACCGGATCAGACGGAGTAACGCATTAAATTTATTAGCATCATAGGTTGTGGAAAAATTGAAAGATACTTTTGGAGTCGTGTTTTCAAATCGATTAAATTCCAATTCACCTAATAGAGGAGTTTCTGAATATTGTTTGAGTTTTTCCGGTGTGGTCACTTTATCTTTATTCGTAATCTTTGTGCTGTTGAAATTTCCACTTAATATGAATCGAATTCTGCCCTTACCTGCATCAAAAGCATAACGGGAAATAATATCGAGACCACGTGTACGAGTATTGAGTCCATTGGTAAAATAGGCACCTTCAGCTGCGCTGAGTCCCTGGCTGACAAGGTACTTAGCCAATAAGTCTACACCATTCTCCACGATCCCCTGAAATTGTTCAGATAGGATCACTCTATCTCTGATATTGATCTGGTAAGCATCCAACGTCAACGCAAAACTTTTTACATTAAAGGTAATTCCGCCGCTTAGGTTCAATGATTTTTCAGGTCTAAGATCAGTTGCTCCTAGAGCTTTGGCCGGAGCTGAACTTACCGGAAAGAACCCCGATTCAATCAAGGTTGTACCGAGGGTTAGCGTTTGAATAGCAGAGTAATTAGCCTGGCCCAAGGACGGTGCTCTGAATCCACTGCTTATAGCTCCTCTTAATGCAACTACCGGAGATAATTCAAACCTGGTTGCAAATTTTCCATTTGCGGTAAATCCAAAATCAGAATAGTTTTCAACTCTTCCTGCGAGAGATGTAGTCCATGCATTGGTAGGTTTAGTTTCTATTTCGGAATATAAAGCTACACTGGACCTCCCTTTATTCACATTATTTTGCCAGCCGGGAAAACACTGGCAACCAACAGCTGCATCATTTCCTTTATCAGGACCATCCTGAACTCCCTTACTGATTTTATTACCATCATAATAAGATGAAAGTTCACCGGGAGTAATTTTATAATTTTCAAACCTTATTTCTGCACCCACCGCAAGATGAAGTGGATTGATCATGGAAGTTGGAATAGTTCGGGTAAGATCAAAATTGGTAGTAGCCTGCGTAAAATGCAAAGTGCCATCATCCATTTCTGTTTTTTGCTTTACACCTTCTGGAAAGGTATATTGGTTTAATCCACCTAATGAAGTATTGGCGGTGTTTTTCATATTCAGATGAAAGGAGTTTCCACCAACAACTTCACTGAGATCATACTTCCAATTTTTACCTAATTGACCTTTAAGCCCGGCCCCCAAGGATAAATCAGTGATTTTGGCGTTGATCAGTGGCAAGAATCCATTGGGATAAATGGATCTTACTGTCCGATCATCATTTGCCCTCCTGAAAAAGCAACCTGATAATCCGTCCCGGTAATTGGTACCACCGAATACATATAAATTAGTATTCGCATTCAGTGGATTTTCGCCATTCAGAAACAAACTAAAATCATTGAATTGACTGTCTCCATATCTGAAATTATCTGTACGGTCAAATGTATTTTCTGCAGGGCTAGATCCAAAATAATTAATCCTCACATCATCTCCTTGCCGGTTAGTACGGCCCTGTCGCCTGTATTGTCCACTGAGATAATAATTTCCTTTACCTATATTAAATCCTTTGCCAAGGTGAAGACTTAATTTTTGTCCATCTGTGATAGAAACTTTTTTTGTCTTCGTTAAAAAATCAGAAGAATAAAAAGGTCCATTATTGTCCATCAAAGCTGCATTGGTAATACCATCTAATAAACCTTCCTCAGGATGATATCCTTTTTCAAATGCAGTGAGCTGTGTCCCGGCATTCAATTCAAAATCAAAACCTGAATCTTTTTTCAGAATGATATTAATGACTCCCGCTATAGCATCAGATCCATATTGAGCAGATGCTCCATCCCGCAATACTTCAATTCGTTCAATAGCACTGGCTGGGATTGCATTAAGATCCACACCCGTGCTGCCCCGGCCAACAGTTCCATTCGTATGAACCAACGCACTGGTATGTCTGCGTTTTCCATTGATGAGGATTAATACCTGATCTGGTCCTAATCCTCTTAAGGTAGCCGGACGAAAATGATCTGAGCCGTCTACGATAGATGGTTTAGTAACATTATAGGAAGGGACCAGGTTTTGAATGGTTTGGATGGTTTGAGTATAACCTGATGATTTTAGTTCCCGCGATCCAATGATATCCACGGGAACCGGAGAATTAATCACTGTACGCTCTGCTCCACCACGTGTACCGACAATGACGATTTCATGTAATCCGAGGATGTCTTCTTCAAGGCTAATATCGAATACTGTATTTCCATTCTGTACTTCTACTGATTTGGTGGTGGTGATATATCCAAGATAATAACAACGCACCTCGTACAATCCCGGTACGATCGGTGAAATAGAATAGTTGCCATTGTCATCGGAGACCGTTCCAAGTCCAGTCTTTAATACTTCTACCGTAGCTCCAATCACTGGAAATCCGGAAGCATCTTTGACTTT
>JBDTUE010000287.1:0-5330 GCA_040007895.1 Saprospiraceae bacterium
AGCATCCCTGCAATAAATCGAGTCTATGGTAACCGATGAATTTTGAGGTAACCGATGGACTTCTGGAATAGTCGATGTCAGCACAGACTCAAAGAATCGATACTCGTTTAATGCGGAATCGAGATCAGGTGCTTCAATAAACCGAAGATCTTCCCACTCGGAATCAATCTTGGATTGAGTTATAAATCCATCCTCCGGTCTTTTGATTAAAATGGATTCAATGTGTCCATATTCAGAATGATGAGTGAATCTTTTTTTCATGGAAAATAAAATTATTTTAAACCAATCCGATTATTTTAAACCAATCCGGAATTTCCTTCAATTGACATGGTTGAAGTAATCTTGTTTTTTGTTTGCATTTTCATAATAGTATAGAGTGGCAATCCAACCAATAACAATATAAAACCGTAAAATACAATCTCCGCTCCTGAACCAATAACCGCCCAGACTGAAAAAACAAATGCAAGGATAGCAACTGTGACATGAACGGGTTTTAAAGGATATTTTTTATGCCTGGATGCAAGAATAACATAAGCAATGACTGAAAATAAATAAGGCATCAACACAGTGAGTGTAGACAATAAAATGGCAAATTCATAAGCAGATGCAAGGCTTTTATTGTAATTCATGATCATCAAACCACTGACCAGGATACTGGATAAAATGATGCTCATATAAGGAGTATGATGTTTGTTTTCTTTGGCAAATATTTTAGGTAATAATCCGTCCATTGCTGCTGCTGCGGGCACCTGTCCTTGCATAAGAATCCAGCCATTCAAAGCACCAAACGTAGAGATGACAGCTCCTGCTCCAATCAAATATCTTGCCCAGGGGCCCCAGATATGATCCGCTGCATCTGCCAGCGGCGCTTTGGATTGAATCAAGCTCTCGGGTGACAAAATGCCCATTACAGCGACAGTGGATAAAATATAAATGATCGTACTAAGTAAAGTCCCTATAATCGTGGCTCTTGGTATATTCTTTTCAGGATTTTTAATATTAGATGAGGGAATGGTCGCGCATTCAAGTCCCAGAAATGCAAAAAATGTAAGGGTAGTAGCTTTTATAATCGCTTGCGTAGAAGAAGTATCACTCCTGTTAAAAACAGTAAAATGATCTAAGTGAATATAAAACAAACCCCCGACCGCTATCATGCAGAGCGGGACCAATTTAGCTATCGTAGTAATTACCTGCATTGAGCCTGCATTCCTAATACCTGTCGTATTGAGCCAGGTCAAAAACCAAATTAAACTCAATCCTGTAATCACAGCCGCAATTACATTCGTTCCAAGTACAGGTATAAATGTTGTGAGATATGAAACACAGGCAATAGCTAAAGCAGCATTGGTACACCATACGCTGATCCAGTAACCCCATGCTACCCAGAAGCCCGCAAATTCCCCCATTCCTTCCCTTGTATAAGCATAAGGTCCACCCTGAGCTACAGGCATGATTCTCGATACCCATGCATAGATTAAAGCTATACAAACTGCTCCGAGTCCTGACAATATCCAGGCAATTAAGCTAAGACTTCCATAGGATGCCAGGGTGGCCGGCAACATGAATATTCCGGATGCTACCATATTACCAACTACTAATGAGGTACCAGTGAGCAATCCTACCTTGTGTTGTTGTTCAGCCATGAAGCGTAAAAAATGAATTGAGGTGAATTTTAATCACTCGCAAGGTATAAAATAATAAGTCTTAGATAGGTAAACTAAATCCCTGAATTAAATGCTACGGCATACCTTTTTTACTGAGATAAAGATCTCTGCGATGGATAGCATTAGACTGAATATCCAGGTAGAAAAAGTTGAAGTCAGCGATATGAAAATTCTTACTATGGTAAAGAAAACTACCAGGAAAAGATGGCTTATGAACCCAAAGTATATTTTTATAAATCTGGGCATCGGCTATTCCTTTTAATACTCCTGAATTAAATTTTCTCAATACAGCACCTTTGTTGTTCTGTTTGGAAGAATACGTGGTATCCGACTTCCAGCATATTGGATTAGTAATGATAGTTGGTTCTTCTGAACTCAAGAATTTTGGCAGATAACCATACGCATAACTCCGCCAACTATTGATACAGTTGAGGTCGTCCGGTGAATCACAAGGATGCAGCGATGTGTAATAACCTTTTGGGATGGGAATACCCGCCAGATAGGCTGTAACTAATTTTGATTGCAAGGGTGTACCATCAAAAAAATCTTTGACTAATCTCATACCATGAGTAGTCCCCTGACTATGTCCCGCTATGATAATTGGCCGGCCCTGGTTAAAATGATCGAGATAGTATTGAAATGCATTTTTAATATCACTATAAGCTAATGCAAAAGCCTTAGTGGCATTCTTCTTATCCTCCGTAAAATAAGCCTGGTAATGAGCTTGCCTGTACCGGGGAGCATAAACCCTGCCAACCTGATTAAACACACTCGCCTGGTATTTTATGGATGACTCGTCCGTGGCCTTATTAATTTTTTTATTATCAATAGCTGCATTCCAGAGTGATATATCTTTTTTTGCCAGGAAAGAAGTTGGGTACAAAAAAAATACATCTACCGGACCATCAATGGCTGGTTTTAACTGGTATGGGCTAAGATCGGAGGGATCATCTTTGGTGGGCAATGCAGCCCAATTATCATCATTGCTATAATCTACTGATTTGTCCGCATTGAGTAATTGTTTGGTGACCCCACAACTCATAAAAGTTATTACCAATATCACCAAATATTGTTTTTTCATGCGGCAAATGTAAGGGGGTCATCGGGAAGGTATAGTGAAATAAACCGGATTAACCATCCGTTTATTTTAACCCCTTAACCACAATTAACTAAATAGATCCAGTTGTTCATTTTTCTCCGGCTCATCATATTCTTCAATGAGGCCAGCATCATTTTCAGATACTTTCCCTACCCTGTCGCTGACCGGATATGCTGACATTTCATCATCAGGATATGGGATGATCAGTTGAAGTGCTTCCTTACCGGATAAGGTAGGATCTATCCATAACCGTTCCTGACCGGGTAATAAAATAGCAGGCATCCGATCATGAATCGATGACATCATCTTATTCGCGGGTTGGGTGATAAGGGTAAAAGATTCGATGACCTCACCCGTTGGAGATTTCCATTTTTCCCAAAGTCCTGCAACGGCAAAAAGTTTTCCATGTTCCACTACTATCCGGTATGGCTTTTTCTTTTTCCCGGTTGTTTTCCATTCATAAAAACCGTCCATAGGCACGATGCACCTTCGTTTTTCAAGAGCTTGTCCAAAGGTTTTATCTTCAATGGTTTCTATCCTTGCATTGATCATTTTATATCCTACTTTCTGATCTTTTGCCCAAAATGGAATGAGACCCCACCGCATGGGTCTGAAATGGGATGGATCCTGATTGGCAATGACAGGAAGTACATGGGTCGGTGCAACATTGAAATTTGGAATAGGATTGTAGCGTTCGAGATCTTCCGTATAAAAGGAAGCCTGGAATCGCTCTTCGAGTTCTTTTTCAGTTTTAGTAAGAGATGAACGTCCACACATGATGACGATAAATATAATTACATTTTGAATGCGAGAAAGTGCTTATCAAATAAAAATCAACATGAATAATCCTATTCAAACTAACCAGGTAACAACCTTAAAAGCTTAACTATCCCTACTTGAGTTCCGTTTTTTATAACGAAACCCTTAACATTTACTATTTTAGTCATTCTATACGCTTGTAATTAAATACTGAACCAACCAAAATATGTCATTCAATAGTGCTTGGATACAACGCTCTTCTTAATATTCATTCTATGTACCTATCGATTTTCCAGTTGCTTTTAATTATTGCGGCGATTTATTTAGCCTGGTATTTATTACATCAATTGTTATTTCACCAGAGTTTTTGTCGTCCCGCTAATCATATGGTGGAATCTTTTTATAATAGATTATTCGGATTCCTTTTTTTAGGAATAATAGCTTATTGGGTCGCCCATCGGGAGGGATTTACTTCTTCAGACCTAGGTATAGGTTTTACTCTTAATCGCCTTTCTTATACTTATATCCTAATAGCTCTTATTATACTTCCGCTTCTGATGTTATATATAGGTCCAACAAAAGAAAATCTTTGGAAAAATCCAAAAATTCGCAATCATCGTTGGACCTGGACTTTGGTCTTGCTCAGTAGTATAAGCTGGATTATTTTTTTATTTGCCTATGAATTTTTCTTCAGAGGTTTTTTACTTTTTCCCTGCATTCACGAGCTTGGGATCACCTGGGCCGTAATCATTAATGTCCTGGTATACTCTTTGATTCACATTGGACGAGGCGCGGTAATGACTATCGGTGCAGGTTTATTTTCAATTGCACTTTCATTGATTAGTTATCACACAGGCAGTTTTTTTGCAGCGTTTATCATACACGTGATCCTGGCATTGTCCAATGAATGGATCTCTTTGTATTATAATCCGGACATGAAAGTCAAAGGACTGGCATGATGATTTAATAGCAAGTTTGATAAGTGAAAATAATTCCTCAACCTCAACCTCAACCTTAACCTTAACCTTAATTAAAATCAAAAGATACTTACTGATGTTTAAAAGAAAATTTGACCGCTTGGATTACATTTCAGAGGATTTTCCTTCGTGGTCTAATGCGACAAGAAATGTACGAATGATGCCGTTACGCATTTTCTCCCCGGAGACAAAGGAAGATGTAGTAGCCATCATCGAAGATGCCAGGAAAAAAGGGATCACTGTGCACCCGATTGGAGCAGGACATTCATTTTCTGAAGCTGCCAGAGAAGATTATTATGCCATTCGACCTTTAGCATTAACCGAATGCTCCAAATATACAATGGCTCTCAAAAATGGAGTTTTAAAAGAGCGAAAGCATTTAGTGAAAGTACAATCCGGAATACGGGTAAAGTGCCTGAATAAAAAACTCTATAAGATGGGATATGCCCTGAACAATATGGGCGCTTTTGACTGGCAAACCATATCCGGGGCAATATCTACAGGCACTCACGGGTCCGGGATCAATCGTCCGGCTATGCAGGATCAGGTCCGTGCTGTCATATTGATACTCTCATCCGGTGAGACCTGGCAAATCGAACCTTTAGAGGGGATTACAGACCCCGCTTTATTTAATCACGATGCAGGCATTAAACTCGTACAGAATGATGATATTTTTTACAGTACTGTATTAAGTCTCGGTGCCATGGGTTTTATCTATGAATTCATTTTAGAAGTTGATGAAAAATATTGGCTTGAAGAGACACGTAAAATACTGAACTGGGATACTGAACTTAAGCCCGCCCTATTAGATGGTCGATTCAAACAATGGGT
>JBDTUE010000288.1:0-5308 GCA_040007895.1 Saprospiraceae bacterium
TAAGCATTTTCAGTTTGGCCTTGAAGTCCGCCTATATTGTATTCTATGCCGTCAAGGAAAATTTTTGCTTCAGGTTTTACGGACCGGATCAATTGTTGTCCATTGCTAAGATTAGAATAATCAAAACAAGCGGCATTCGGGCTCATACGCAGAGTCCGGTTTATTAATCCATTATTCAAGATGATGTTTTTCCCACTTAAAACTATGGTAGCTTTGGTTTTGATCGGTTGAATCAACCAATCCATTTCAGAATTCGCAGACTGGCTTTGTGCATTTATAACGCAAAAACAAAAGAGTATCATTGCTGTTAAAAATCCGGTTTTTATAACATTGGTTTTCTGAAACATCGCGTTTAAATCTTTTATTGGGTAAAGCTAAGTTTCGTTCAAGATATATTGTTCGCTATTATAAAAATGACTCTAAGAAAAAAATGATTCCCTTTAAAAAGGGCTTAAACTTCTTGATAAGATTAACTACCTTCATTTTTCAATAATAAAACCTAATATTCATTAAAACCTACAATCAATTCAATATGCGAATTCGAATTTTTATACTTCTGATTTTTGCACTAACCACCTATCTTATTCCTGCACAATCGGTTGATCTCCTCATTAAAGGAGGACGAGTCATTGACGCAAAAAACAATATCGATGACATCATGGATGTTGCTGTCAAAGACGGGAAAATCATCGAAGTAGCTAAATCCATTACTAAGACCAGTAAGAAGACCGTAGATGCTACCGGTATGTATGTAACTCCGGGATTAATTGATATCCATGGGCATCATTTTTTTGGAACTAAATCCAATGCTTACTTAAGCAACAGTTACACTGCATTACCTCCTGATGGATTTACATTCAGGTCAGGGGTCACTGCAGTCGTTGATGCAGGAGGTGCCGGATGGAGAAATTTTGATGATTTTAAGAGTCAAACCATAGCGAATTCAAAAACGAAAGTTTATTCCTTTCTCAATATCGTCGGATCAGGTATGAGCGGTGGTCCCTATGAACAAAACCTGGCAGATATGGATGCCAAACTTACCTCCATAGTAGCAAAACAAAATAAAGACAGGATCGTAGGTATTAAACTTGCACATTATGGTTCACATGATTGGGCACCTGCCAGGCGAGCAGCAGAAGCCGGCCGGTTGGCGGATATTCCAGTCATGGTGGATTTTGGAGGATGTGATCCTCCGCTTTCATTGGATACTTTGCTCAATATTGTATTGAGGCCTGGTGATATTTTCACTCATTGTTTTGGGCACGTCGCTGGACGGGAACCAATAGTCGAAGATGGAAAAGTACAGCCTTTTGTAATTAAGGCACAACAGCGCGGTATCATTATGGATGTAGGTCATGGTGGTGGAAGTTTTGTATACGAACAAGCCATAGCTGCATTAAAACAAGGGTTTAGACCTAATACCATTAGTACAGATTTACATACCGGCAGTATGAATGCGGGTATGAAAGATATGGATATGGTCATGACTAAATTGTTGAATCTCGGTATGGATTTTAAAGATCTTGTGATCGCGAGCACCTGGAAACCTGCCCAAGTTATTCATAAACCAGAACTCGGTAATCTTTCTGTTGGTTCCGCCGCTGACATTGCTATTTTAAGAATTGAAAAAGGCAATTATGGTTTTTATGATGTACGGGGTAAACGAATGACCGGGGACAAAAAAGTAGTGTGTGAATTGACTGTACTGGATGGTGTGGTAGTCTATGATTTAAATGCTATTTCATTTAAGGAATAAAAATTAGTTTATCAGGGATTTTATTTTAAAATGAATATGAATAAACTTATTGAAATGGCACGGAGTCCATTGCCATATACTGACATATTAATTCAATTTCTTTCTCTATCGTTTATTGTTTTCCTTTTTACTCAATGCAAAACTGAATTGTATGTTCCTGATGATTTTGAAGTGACTGTCGTCGTGGATAGCATTTCAGGGGGAGCCAGACATATTGCTGTGAGTGATCAGGGGGACATCTATGTCAAACTCATGGTGCCAAAACATGGAGCTAATGCTGCACTGCGTGATACCAATGGAGATGGAAGAGCGGATATCATTAAAACATTTGGCACTTATAAAGAACTTGGCCGATATGGAACTACGATGCGCATCTATAATGGTTATTTGTATTATAGTACCGAATTGATGATCTACCGGAGTAAAATGATTCCGGGGCAACTACTGCCGGAAGAAACATTTGATACCATTGTAATCGATGATCATGAACATGGAATGCATGAACACAATGCCAAACCCATTACGTTTGACCAGGAAGGTCATATCTATGTACCCTTTGGCGGCCCTTCCAATGCTTGCCAGGTAAACAACCGTACACCATTTTCACCCGGACAAGATCCATGTCCTTTATTAGAAAATCATGCAGGCGTGTGGAGGTTTGATGCCAATAAGAAAAATCAAACTCAAAAGGATGGGTATAAATATGCCACTGGCCTGAGAAGCCTGCTCGCTCTCGAATGGAATAAACTGGATAATAAATTGTATACCGTCATGCACGGTAGAGATGATTTGCTCAGGCTTTGGCCAAACAAATACAGCCCCTGGCAAAGTGCAGTATTACCTGCAGAAGAATTTTTAAGAGTTGATGAAGGCAGCAATGCCGGGTGGCCATACTGTTATTATGATCAGATGCAAAACAAAAAAGTATTGGCACCGGAGTATGGAGGAGATGGAAAGATCATTGGCCGGTGTGATACGTTTAATATGCCGATGATTGGTTTTCCTGGACATTGGGCTCCTAACGATATGTATTTTTATAATGGAGATCAGTTCCCTGACCATTATAAACAAGGCGCATTTATTTCTTTTCACGGAGCCACCAATAGAGCACCTTATCCACAAGCAGGATATTTCATAGGCTTCGTACCCTTTAAGGATGGCCAGTTTGAAAAGAACGTAGAAGTTTTTGCAGATGGATTTGCACGGGTAGACCCTATAGTAAATGTTAGTGATGCAGTATACAGACCTATGGGTATAGCTATGGGTCCGGATGGTTCCATGTATTTTGCTGAAACTGAAAAAGGTAGAATCTGGCGGGTGAGATATAAAGGAGATAAAAAAACTTTTGGTACACAACAATTGGCCTCAATGGAAAAAAGAAAACTGGAATCGAACATTCGCACACCAGATCCAATCAAGGATGATTTGGATAAGGATAAACCCGCAAATTCATTAGGAGAAAAATCATATGGAGTTTATTGTGGAGCATGTCATCAAAAAAATGGCATGGGTGCATCGGGTAGATTTCCCACTCTGGCTTCTGAATGGGTATCCGGAGATAAAGCAAAACTAATCAATGTAGTACTTAAAGGACTCGAAGGAGATATTCAAATCAACAAAGAAATATTCAGCGGTACTATGCCCAGACATGATTTTCTTAAAGATGAAGATATTGCTGCAATTTTGACTTACATTAGAAAAAGCTTCGGCAACCAGGCTGACGCCGTGAAGCCGGAAGAAGTGAAAACGGAAAGACAAAAATTAATTAATCAATAAACCTCAACCTCAACCTTAACCTTAACCTCAACCTTAACCTAAGCTCAAACTCAAACTCAAATTCAAAAACATTAAATAATTTCATCATCATGAATAATAACAGACGATCAATATTTAAAAAGCTCAGTCTTGGACTTGCAGGTTTACTCGGAATAAATAAACTCAGTGCGGCTCCTTCCACTACTTCATCCAATGTGGTTTATGATCAAAACGTCCCCTTGTTTTCTGGTAACAGAGTACATGGATCATTGGTATTTATTGCCGGAAAAGGCGCGCATTTTGAAGGTGACATTACTGCACATACCAAACATGTACTGGATGAACTTCAAAAAGAACTTGAAAAAGCGGGGTCCAGTATGAATCAGGTATTGAAAGCCAATGTATATCTTAATGACCTTAAAGATTATACAGCGATGAATGATGTATTCAGAGGCAAATTCGGAGATCTTCCTCCTGTACGTACTACGATTGCTGCGGCTGGTGGCATTCCGGGAAATTCGTTAGTCGAAATAGATTGTATTGCTTATATCAAATAAATAAAATGAGTAAACGAAGAGATCTTATCAAGGGAGCCATAGGTTTACCTTTTTTAAGCACACTAATTCCTGTCCAGGCACGGGCATCTAAAACAAATTCAAAGGGTGATTTCGAACGGGATTACTTTAAAGAATTAGGTGTGCGTACTTTTATTAATGCGGCTGGAACATATACCGCATTGACTGCATCACTACCTCATCCTGAAGTAATCAAGGCAATTAATTATGCAGCTTTGCAATTTGTCAAACTCGAAGATCTTCAGGACAGAGTCGGTGAACGGCTTTCAGAATTATTACAATGTGAAGGTGCGATGGTCACAGCCGGTGCTGCATCTGCCATCACGCTGGGTACTGCAGCGATTGTAACGGGAGGAGATCCGGCAAAATGTGTTCAGATTCCTACAGATATGACTGGATTGAAAACTGAAGTGATCATCCAAAAAACGCACCGTGTCGGATATGATCATGCCATTCGCAACTGCGGCATGAATATCATAGAAGTAGAAACTGCTGCAGAACTGGAAGCAGCCATCAACGATAAAACAGCTATGCTATGGTTTCTCAATGCGAGTAATTTTCTTGGTAAAGTAAAGGATGTGGAATTTGTCGCCATTGCTAAGAAACGTTCGATACCAACTATGATCGACTGTGCCGCTGATGTACCACCCATGGAAAATCTTTGGAAATACACTAAGATGGGCTTTGACCTGGTTTGTTTTTCAGGAGGAAAGGGTTTGCGTGGTCCACAAAGTGCAGGCTTATTGTTAGGTAAAAAGACGTTGATTCAGGCAGCCCGAAAAAATGCTCCGCCTAATGGAAATACTATTGGTCGTGGTATGAAAGTCAATAAAGAAGAAGTATTAGGCATGTTGGTTGCCATCGAAACATATCTAAACAGGGATCATCAAAAAGACTGGAAACTTTGGGAAAGCCAGATTAATTTAATTCATGAAGCCGCTACTTCTGTACCGGGTGTAATGGGTGAAAAAAATGTTCCTCTGGTCGCTAATCATATTCCTTCGCTGACACTAAAAATAGATCAGTCAAAAGTAAAAATGACATCCGACGAGTTAAGAGCCGCCCTGAGAAATGGACATCCATCCATCGAAACAGTAGGTGATGCAACCAGTGTTGGGATTACAACGTGGATGATGATACCCGGTGAAGAACGGATTGTAGCAAAACGAATTAAAGAACTACTACAACAAGCTGTAGTGAAAATGTAACGGTGTCCCGATAG
>JBDTUE010000289.1:0-5261 GCA_040007895.1 Saprospiraceae bacterium
TTCTTCACTTCAACACTTCAACAATTAAACACTTTCGCACTTCATTTCCTCATTCTTCATTCTTCATTCCTTCAACACTTCAACAATTAAACACTTCCACTCTTCAATCACTTCTTCATTTCCTTCATTTCCTTCATTTCTTTCATTCTTTCATTCCTTCATTTCTTCATTGCAACACTTCAACAATTAAACACTTTCACACTTCAATCACCTTTTTCATTCCTTCATTCCTTCATTCTTCACTTCAACACTTCAACACTTCAACAATTAAACACTTTCGCACTTCATTTCCTTCATTCCTTCATTCTTCATTCCTTCATTCTCACTCCATTCGTAAATTCTCCACCGGTTTTGCCATTGCTGCCTTCGCCGAATGAAACATAGCCGTTCCAACAGCTGTACAGATAATGACCAGTGCGGATAAAATGAAAGGCAATACGGACAAATCATTGTGATATGTAAATATCTTTAACCAATTATGCATAAAATACCAGGCTACCGGAAATGCAATACACGCTGCAATCAATGACATCCACAAATAACTTTTTACGATCAGGTTTACTACATTCATTACACTAGCGCCGAGTATTCTTCGTACGCTGATTTCCTTCTGTTTTTGTTGAGTTGTAAAAGCAGTAAGTCCCAACAATCCGAGACAGGTAATAAAAATAGTAAGTATCGAAAATGCTGCGAAAATCTTTCCCCGTTTTTCATCGGCTACATATTGCGAGTTATAGTCAGCATCTAAAAACTTGTACTCAAAAGGAAGTTGAGGAAAATACTTATTCCATAACGTTTCAACCTGAACGATAGAAGATTGAATTTTAGAACTATTCATCTTTAACTGGATGATATTGCAATTGGGAGAATAAAATAATAGGAGAGGAGCAATCGGGTTATACAACGATTTTTGATTAAAGTTTTTAATTACTCCTACTACTTCAAGGTAATTGCCGGACGTATCACCTGCATAGTTCACTCGCTTGCCTAAGGCATGCTCTCCCCAACCAAAATCTTCTACCATAGCTTCATTGATCAAAATACTATGTAGAGTATCCGCCTGACCTGAAAAATCCCGCCCTTCTGATAACGTGATGCCCAGTGTAGAAAGGTAAGTTTCATCTATGCTATAACATTCTATCCCTTTTTCAACCTTGCCGTTTTTTCCTTCAAGGCTGAATAAATTTAAATTGGTACTGCCTCCTGGATAAGAGTATCCGGTGCCAACAGATTTTACACCGGGCAAACTCCGGAGTTCATTATTGAGTGCATAGATCGCACTTCTTTCATCTTTGCCTGTATTTACGGTTACGGTCATTACCTGTTCTTTGTCGAATCCAAGATCTTTACTTCGCACATAGGAAAGTTGTGAATAGACTACCCAGGTGCAAATAAGCATGATCATTGAAATAGCAAATTGTAATACCACTAAAGTTTGCCGTAGGTTTACATTACCGGATGCCTTTGACAAAGCTCCTTTTAAAATATGAATAGGTTTAAATCCGGAAAGATAAAATGCCGGATAACTACCGCTAATCAATCCTGTAAATAATGCAAGTCCGATTAACAATAACAAATTAAATGGCTGAAGCAACGTATGTATTGTAAATGATTTTCCAGAAATAGAGTTGAACGCATTTAATAAAGCGACTACCAGGATTCCACTTAATAGTACGGCAATACATGCAGTAAGTAATGATTCACTTAAAAACTGAAAGACTAATAAACTCTGTGACGAACCGGTGACTTTTCGGATTCCGATTTCTTTAGCGCGCCTGGCGGACCTGGCTGTCGTCAGATTCATATAATTAATACACGCTATGAATAACATTAAAAATGCAACCGCTGAAAATATCCAGATATAAGACATGCTTCCTATTCCCTCTGCTTCACCTTGCATTTTGGAATGAAGGTGTATGTCTGTAATAGGTTGTACGATATATTTTATCTTGATATGAAAAGCTGCAAAGATCGAGGCCATATATTTATCATACATAGGCAATAATTTGGTTTCGAATGCCTCTGCACTCGTACCGGGTTTCAGCAGGACATAGGTATAGTTATTAAATCCTCCCCAATTATTTTGATACGTTTTAGGCAATGTAGAGGTGGAGATCAATATATCATATAAAATATGTGAGTTAGGTTGCGGATCTTCTATTACTCCGGTTATTTTATAAAGATCTTTAGAAGCAGTTTGCAGCGTCTTCCCTACGACCAACGTATTTTTTCCAAAATATTTCGTAGCTATTCTTTTAGATATGACGACATCATTAGGTGCCAGGAGTGCACTACTTGCACTTCCTTCAATAAATTTATGGGTAAACACTTTAAAGATATTGCTGTCGGCAAAATATATCTTCGTTTCAAAATAGTTGTTATTATCGTTTTTAAACAAGGTCCTTCCCTTACCTACCAGACGAACTGCTTCTTCCACTTCCGGAAAATCTTTTTGTAAAGTAGGACCAAGCGGATATTGTGTACTGGCCCAAAGCATTTTTTTCTCTGGTTCTTGTATATCGGAGGAAATCCTGAATATCCTGCTGGCTTTTTCATGTTGACGATCATAACCCAATTCATCCTTTATATAAAATATCAAAAACAAACTAAACGTAATCCCTATAGTAAGGCCCAATACATTTAATAAACTGTATCCAAGGTCTTTTTGAAAATTTCGCAAGGCTATTAACAGAAGATTTTTGATCATGCAGGCTGGAATTATTTTAATTAAATTTAAATTTGAAGTTTATGTTAATCAAAGAAGTACCATAATTTTTATTCATTTCGAAGAGATGTTACCGGATTCATGATGGCTGCCCGGATGGCCTGATAACTTACGGTAAGCATTGCAATCAGGACGGCACCGATACCAACTACTACAAAGACTAACCATCCTATATCAACTCTATACGTAAAATCTGCGAGCCACTGATGCATGGCCCACCAGGCTATTGGTGTAGCAATGATAAAAGCAATAATGACCAGTGTAACAAAATCTTTAGATAGTAAGGTGACCAGTTGACCGACAGATGCTCCCAAAATTTTACGGACACCAATTTCTTTTGTTCGTTGTGTCGTCACGTGGATGACCAGACCTAATAATCCAAGACAACTGATCAGGATGCACAATCCTGCTGCCCATTTTAAAAGTCGGATCATATCCTGCTCCACTTTATAAAACGCAGCGATGCTTTCATCAAAAAAAGTATATTTAAAGTCATCCTTGGGATAAATCTCTTTATACAACTTAGCCGTTTTGTCTAAAGCTTTTTGCCAGGCAAGCGGATCATTTCCTCTTGGCCGGAGTGCTATATGAATGGTATAACTATTTGCCAGATCAGCCGTATAGGCTAACGGTTTAATCGGCTCATGAGTAGATTTTACATGAAAATCGGATAGTACACCGACGATAGGATATTTTTTTCTCCATTGAATCAATTTACCCAACGCATCAGCAGGATTTGTAAAACCTAAAACTCTGGCATAAGTCTCATTGATAATAAACTCTTTGATGGTATCGCTGGGCAGAAAATTCCTACCGGCTAAGATCTTCATTTTGTACAAATCAAAATATCCAGGATCAGCCGTTTTCGTTTCCACATTGGTCTCAATGATCTGTTTATCTTTTAGAAATTTCATTGTCCTGACATTAAACGTAGATGATGCAGGAGGTGCACTTCCAAGACTTATTTGTTCAATTTCAGGTAATGCTTTTAATTTTTCCATTAAGACAAATCTCCTGGTATCTTTTTCCGTTGAAAAAATATCTCTATCGGTATTCAGGAATACAATAGCATCTTTTTTATAACCGAGTTCTTTGTGAAGGGAATAATTAATTTGTTTTGCTACGATCAGCGTCGCGATTAAAATGACCTGAGTGATCACGAATTGAGTTACAGTCAGGGTTTGCCTGAGCCAGGCTTTCCTCGATTGTCCATCAGTAGATACTGTTTGATTTTTCAAAACAGCTACAGGTTTGAACCCGGACATTATTATGGCGGGGTATAAGCCGGCTAATATGCTCACGATTAAGACCAGGGCGATTAAAAAAAACCACACATGAGGTTGGTTGATGGATTTAATGGAAACTCCAGGTGGTATAAAATCACGGAATATATTTAATAACCCTGGAGCAATGACAAGTGAAAGCGTTGTAGCTATAAGTGTTAAAGCAAACGTTTCACTTAAAAACTGAACTAACAATTGACTTTTCCCACTGCCAATCGTTTTACGGATCCCGATTTCTTTAGCCCGGTTCACTGATCTTGCTGTTGCCAGGTTAATAAAATTGATACAACCTAATAATAAAATAAACGTAGCTACCAGTAACAAGCCTATCAAAGTTGGTTTATTGGCCTGGCGGTTATCAAATGCATTTAAATCAGAATTAAAATGAAGTGTTTTTAATGGTTGTAATAATTGGGTGACATCTTCCTCCTTATACTTTTTGGCAATATTATCCAATTGCGATTTGATAAGACTGGGATTCACTCCATCGTTTAATTTCACAAAAAGCTGAGAGCTGGAATTAATGCTACCCCAATCATCCCAATTCCATTGGCCTCTAATCCTTTTATTTTCAATCGTAGCCTTAGAAATAAATTCTTTAAAATTAAAATCTGTAGGTCGATCAAAATCCTTTATGATCCCCGAGACTATTACCTGCATAGAGTCATCATAAATTACCCGTTTACCCAGTACTTCCTGGTAGGATATATTTGGAAAATAAGTCTTTGCCCTGCTCTCCGACAGGACTACCCTGTACGGATCCTGAAGAGCAGATCGTACTGATCCGGCTAACCATTCGTATTGAAAAACTGAAAAGTAATTATCATCGGCATAAATAATATTTTTTTGACCAGGGTACACTGCCGGTGATAGCTGATCAGAGATAGGAATCGAAACTTTTAAATCATAGGTTGTAATAAAATGACTTACTTTTTCCATTCCGCTTACTTCATCCCTGATCACATTGGCTGCCGGAATGGGAACTCCTGAATTGAGAAGAATTAAATCCGGATGTTCGATTTTTGAATATATCCTATAGATCCGGTCTTTATCCTTGTGAAATCCGTCAAAACTAAATTCATACTGAACTATTAAATAAATCACCAAGGCTGCACTAATGCCAATCGACAATCCGAAAATATTAATAAAGGAAAACAGTTTGTGGTTCCAGAAATTTCGGAAGGCGATTTTCACGAAGTGTCCCGTGGAGAAATGATTCTTTAACATGAATGCACAGGTTAATGATTAATGGT
>JBDTUE010000290.1:0-5245 GCA_040007895.1 Saprospiraceae bacterium
GCGTAACTGTTGTCTACCACATCCCGCGGGCTCATAGCAGGGACGCCGATGCTAAATTGTTGAATCGTTTTGACTTTGGATAATTTCCTGAGGCCTTCTATTAGTTTAGCCGTGTCCTCTTTATTGCCCGATTTCTTCAACCAAAAATAGACATGATGTATAAACATACCTTTCTTCTCTATTTTTTTAGTGACTCCTATTGGAATCGCACTTGCTGCCAGAGTAGCTTTGCCTACATTGCTCATAAATTGTCGCCTGCTTGATTGTTTTAAAGTATTTTTAGCCATTCACAAAACTAACAATTTCCACCATCCGAAATCAAAAATCCGAAATCCGAAATCCGAAATCGAACCATGTCTGCACTTAAAGAAATGTTTAATGATACTTATTTTAAAAAACTGGTTAAGATTGTATCAGAAGTCTATCCCAAACTGGATAAGAAAAAATTTTATATTGAACTTACAGATGGGCTTGAACCAAAATCTTTGAATGAACGAATGCGGCATACATCTCAAATGCTCCGAAAATATTTACCTGAAAATTTTAAAACATCGGTAAAAATACTGGACGACGTGATTCCCAAAATGGACAGAGGTTATACTTCGTTGGTTTTCCCGGATTTTATTGGTCTTTATGGGCTGGATGATCATGAGTTTTCTCTTCGTGCTTTGAAACATTATACTTCATTTGGCTCATCTGAATTCGCCATCAGGATGTTTTTGCGAAATGATTTAGATCAAACCATATCTACCATGTATGAATGGGCAAAAGATTCCAATCCCCAGGTCCGTCGTCTTGCATCTGAGGGCAGCAGACCACGTCTTCCCTGGTCATTTAAATTGGATGAAATCATTAAAAATCCAAAACTAACTACACCTATTTTAAATACTCTGAAAGCTGACCCTGAACTTTATGTGAGGAAATCAGTGGCTAACCATTTAAATGATATCTCAAAAGAAAATCCGGATTATATGCTAAGCTTAATTCAGGGATGGGATCATGATCATGCCTTTACCTCCTGGATTATTAAACATGGAAGCAGGACATTAATAAAGAAAGGACATACAAAAGCTCTAACAATATTTAAAGTCGGAGCAAATCCTAAAATCAAGGTTAGAGAGTTCAAAATTTCTCCGGCAACAGTACTTCTTGGAGAATCCATTGAATTAACTATTACAATTCAATCCGCGGCAAAAGTCAATCAAAAAATCCTGATAGATTATATTTTGCATTATGTCAAAAAAAGCGGAGGTACATCATCCAAAGTATTTAAGCTCAAAGAATTTACGATGGATGGTAATGAATCCATCACAATCAAAAAGCGCCAAAGGATCATAGATTTTACTACCCGTAAACATTATCCCGGAAAACACAAGGTTGATTTACAGGTAAATGGTAAAGTGATAGCCGGTACTGAGTTTAAATTAAAACTGTAGATATGCTCCTACATCTTCGGTACCCATTCATCTTTATATGCCAACTTAATGTCCTTAATGACATCAAATACATAGGTCGATTTTTCCAATTTAGAAGAAGGAACCAGGTTTGCAAAAGTGAATCTACATCCCTTTGACTTAGCCATGGCGATCACATCCATAGATGGAGTTTTAGCTTCATTATCAATTTCAATGGCAATATTATTTTTTTTAGCCAGAGCTATTAAGGCTCCGGTATTTTTAGCAGTTAAAGGTTCTCCATGATGAGACCAGATATTGATTTTTCCGGAGTTAAGTAATTCGGTGGCTTCTTTTAATGTAGTGCTCACTCCGATTGTATAGTCCGATTTGGTAGCAGGATTTATTTCTTTTATGTCTTTTGTATTGACCAATAAACCCTTAAAAACAGGTTGTTTACTCAGACTTGATAATTCTCCTGCTGATGAAGGAGCTTTTAACACAGAAACATTTATTCCATATCCGTAATAATCGGACATCAATGAATCAATACTCAATGTAGAATGGGTATTGAGATCGATAAACGCAAATTGCCTGCCCTGCAGTACTTTCATAGTATCATACCATGGCATCATTACCGGGGCAGGTCCCACATCCTTGCCGGCATCATCGGGCAGTCTGCGCACTTTGATACTTTTATATTGAGTCTTACTTTTTACATCATGACCCTGCAATGCAAACGTGCCCATACCTATGATGTGAGCACTATCCAATCCATGCATGAGCGGATTTTCAGGTTCGATATAATCTACAATCTTCATACCGTCTACCCAGATCTGTACATGTTTACCTTCAACTAAAGCCCGGGTTTCATACCAAACACTATCCGGAGTGAAGGTCTGATAGATATTTCTGACACTATATAAACTACCTGTTTTTTTAAATTCAATGTAATCACCTCCACCGATATGTGAATTATTGACCTGGATTTCAAATCCTTTAGATGGCCATCCTTCTGCCTGATATTGTGTATGAAAGTAAATTCCTGAATTAGCTAATTTATGAGTCTTGATCTGGGCAATTAATTCAAAGTTTTTAAAACCGTCCTTTAGCTGATCTCCCGTGTAAAAGAGGTGGCATCGATCTCCAAATGCCTGCATCACACCATCCGCAATGGTCCAGGTTGAATCGTGTTCAGTCGCTGCCTTCCACCCGGTGAAATCTTTACCGTTATAGAGTTCTATCCATTCAGAAGAAGTACTAGATGCTACTGAGTTAGCAGGCGCTTTGGGTTCATTCTTGCAGGATATAAAGATTAAAAGGAATAAGGAGAGATGTAGATTGATTTTCATGATGTATAAAATTGGAAGATAAATTTAGTTTTAATTATTTGTTTGGAGGGATTCTGGAGATAGCGTTTATTGAATATTAAACATTCAACTTTTGCATTTGCCCTTTCTCTGACTACCGCACAGGAAGTCCCAATTCAATTCTGTATCATTCTACTTAAAGGACAATTAGTCGATAGAATGGAATGGGGAACCTTGCTTCTGATATTTTACTAATCCACTCGTTTGAGAAATTATTCCAATAATATAGAATAAGTCGTGTTAGAGTTTTGTATCAGATAGGATTTTCCCATTTAAAGAAAGACAGTTTTTGCTTTTGGACAGACCTACCTGGTTTTGATTACCTGGTTTCTGGACATGGGCAAACCAGGCAGGTCGCTGAATTAATAATAACGAGTGATATTAAAAACCTGCCTTGTTTGTCCTAATCTTCAATCTTACCAAATGGAACAAGGTAGGTTTGTCCTATAAAGAAAGCCCTGTTTTCGATCGGCCTTTAGTTCTTTTAATTGCTCTATTTCTTTAAACAGGTTGATTCAAAGTGATTTTTGCATTTGCCATGTCCCGGATTTGATTCCAAATCAATTGCTCCTGCTTAGTCATTCACTCTCTTAGAAATTGAGCTTTTCTAAAAGTCGAAGGCCGTGTACCTTGATTTAATCTTCCATTAATAATTTTCAAGTGACAAATTATCTAGATATAAACAATCCCTTACACTTTCCCCATCAATCCCTCTCTCGTTTCTTTCGCATTAGTCAATCCTTTTTCCACTAGGCTACTCAAAAATTTGATTTCGATATTACTTTCGTCTTTCGTCTTTATAGTCAATAAATCTCCATGAATACCGTCCGTGTATTTAAGCCTGATCTTCATAATATCGTTACCTTCTCCTCCGGCGGAAGCTGCGACCGCTGATGATACTACATTCCTATAATCTGTATTAAATGGATTATGAATCTGATGCCCTGTAGTCTGCCATTCGTTCCAACCGAAGGGTAAAGCAATACCACTATCCGGTTTTTTTAAAGTCATCACTCCACCTTTTTTACCGGTCGTCACAAGCAATGATTTCCATCCCCAGGCATTATCAGCCAACTGGTAAGTCTTACCACTTATGATTTTTATTGCAGCATTATCCTTCTCGCCTGCATTAGCGTTCAGAGATAGATTGTTGCTGAGATCTCTCAATTGATTTTGAGAAGATTTGTTTTCAGAAAGAGTGGCGTCCTTCATCGCAGGCAATAAATTTTCCCATAATAAAGTCAACTGTTTTTGCATGTCCTTACTTTCTGAATTGACCGCAATCACAGCATCATATTGCGGCATCACAATACAAAACTGGCCAAAAGCTCCGTCTCCCCTGTAAAATCCGGGCTTGCATCTCCAAAATTGATATCCATATCCCTGTGACCAGTCACCGTCACCCGGATTTGATTTGATATGGGATGTACTTGCTTCGTCGACATAGGTTTCATTGATTAATGAGCTGCCTTCCCATTTCCCTTTTTGCAAATACAATTGGCCAAACTTTATAATATCTCTTGTCGATACCCGAAGTCCGTAACCTCCCAGGTTGACACCATCAGGACTCACCTCCCATTCTGGATTAAGAATACCGAGGGGCTTGAATAATCTTGGAGTAAGGTATTCTTGTGTCGTCATACCGGTAACCTTGCTGATGATGGCGCAAAGGGTATAGGAAGATCCTGTATTATATAAAAAGTGAGTCCCTGGTTCTTTCTCAACCGGCGTGGATAAAAAAGTTTTTACCCAATTAACACCTTTCGCATTTCGCATGAATGGAATAGTGTCCACGATATGCCCGGTGGCCATATTAAGAGCATGACGGACTTCCATTTTGGCAAGATTATCGGATATAGTATCCGGCAACTGGTCAGGGAAAAAAGAAATGACTTTATCCGTGAGTTTGATTTTACCTTCTTGTACAGCCATCCCTATGGCTGTGCTGGTAAAACTTTTACTAAGAGAATACAAGGTATGAATATGATCCTTTTCAAAAGGCTTCCAATACGCTTCTGAAATGATTTTTCCATGACGCATCATTATAAATCCATGATGTTCTACTCCACTCGTATTAGCCGCATTCAGATATTGGATAATGGCTTCAGATGAAACACCCTGGCTCTCCGGAGAAGCATAGGTCAGTTCTTTCTTATACCGTTTAATATCAGAAAAACCTAGAGAAGGTAGTATACCCGCACCTATTACGATAGCTCCGGATTGGTGAATAAATTTTCTTCTTGAACCCATGTTATTAATTTTATATGCCTTAAATATAGGTCAAGCTAAAGGGCTTTTAATCCCTCTTTTACTTTTTTTAATAAAAATGAAGGTGATAAATTGGATTGTTAGAAGATTTTGGTTCTTCGCTGTTTTATGTGGGTAAGATCGCATTAATAACTCTGGACCATAATTTAAGTTGCCGAATATTCAGGATCTAGGACAGGACTGTGCCAAAATACTGGTCGAGCAGCAAAATGT
>JBDTUE010000291.1:0-5230 GCA_040007895.1 Saprospiraceae bacterium
ATTCTCCAAGACAATCCATGTCAGGGAAAATGTAATCCAGGAATCCCAGTTTATCTCGTTGCATATAGTCTGCTGCGTAGGCATCCAGATCAATACCTTGTTTTCTAAAACAAGCCTCTGCCCTTCGCATATGAGTCGCAGAAGTAATTAATAATATCCTGGAGTGGACATTCAACGAATCCAATATTTGTTTCGTGAAAAGTGCATTTTCATGCGTGTTTTTACTGTTAGTCTCTACCAGAATGATTGAATCAGGCCATTGGTTTTCGATTAAAAAAGTCTTTACCTGTTCCATCTCCAGGTCTTTTACCCTGGACAATCCTCCCATACCACCACTCAAAATTATTTTTTTTACTTTTCCTGACTGTACTAATTCCATGGCTTCTGTCAACCGGTTTACATGTCTCCCAAAAAAGACCCTATCAGGAAAAAGCATGTTAGCCCTGGCAAAACCACCACCTAAGACTACTGCATATGAATACGCTCCCTGAATATTTTGTTGCATCAATGGATGGTATTCTATTTTTTTGTACACAGCATTGATCAAACCCCTGTTTCCCAAAATCAAAAAAACGAATAATGCAAACCACCTTAATCCAATTTTCAAAACTCTCCTTTTAAAAATAAAAGAGAATATCAGACTCCAGATGATCCATTGATAAGGAGATAAAACGAATGATAATAATTTTGAAATTAAATGAAACATCTGACTATTTTAGGGAAGCAAACTGGATAGCATCTTCATGCCAAGATGGTGCCGATAAAATAGCAGGAATGACTTCCTTTGGATGATCCACAGCCTTCCACATCAGAGCAGAATCAGAATTCATAAATTTTTGGTCAATACATTTTTGCAACATGGCTAAAAGATCATTGTAAAATCCATCGATGTTCAAAATGATGATTGGTTTGTTAAATAATCCAAGCCTTTTGAGTGTAATTGCTTCAAGAAGTTCTTCTAATGTACCACAGCCACCTGGCAAAGCAACCAATGCATCCGTACCATCCAGAAACCGTTTTTTCCGTTCAGCCATGTCTACTACAATGTGTAGTTCCGTGATACTCTTATGAGCCCATTCAACTTGTTTCATAAAATCGGGAATGATCCCAATCACCGTACCACCGCCACTTAATATCTGATCAGCAATACATCCCATCAATCCTGATGCACCTCCACCATACATTAACGTGATTTGATGCGCTACAAATTCATCTCCCAAAGCCCTGGCAGCATCAAAATATTTTGAACTTATCTGGTTACTTGATGCGCAATACACGCAGATTTGTCTCAACATGATTCTTATGATTTAATGATAAATGAAAGGTGCGCTTTGATTAAAAGAATTCTTTCAACGAATGAAAATGGCAGTCTCAATTTTAAAATTACTTTAAATATTAAGTGTGAGAATACAATCATTCCTGTTAATCCCGGTAATTCAACGCGGGTGGTCTGTCTCCTATTAAAGATTTGTAAGAATAATTACCCAAATCTTTTTTGAATTCTTCTTTGGCTTTTTCAATAATAGCCGGTGTCGTAAATAAATCAATAGCAGTCAGTGCCATAGTCTTTGCTGCTACCATCATGCCCTTGGTCCCAATTTCAGTGCCTCCACATGCAACAGCCTGCCAACTGTGTGCAGGAGTACCAGGTACCCAAGTTGCAGAAGTCATACCTACTGTGGGTACTGCATAACTTACATCGCCTACATCCGTCGATCCACCACCGGCATCTTCTGCAACCAAAATGGGCTTTATAGTTGAAGCTGTTTCTATAGTGGGGAGAGGAGTGATCAACGTAGTCTGTATTTGTTTGGCGAATGTAATTTCTTCAGGAGTATAGATTACTCCACCCGTCATTTCAAGATCTGCCTGCATCACTTCTGCTAATGTCCTATTCAATAAAAGATCATGTGTACCACCGATGATTTCATAATCCATGCGAGTCCCGGTCCCCAGCGCGGCACCTTCAGCTGCTTTGACTACCCGTTCAAAAATCGATACGACCTGATCTCTTTTTGGATGTCTTACATAATAATACACTTCTGCAAAATCCGGTACTACATTGGGTGCTTTACCTCCGTTCGTAATGACATAATGAATGCGAGTTTCCTGGGGCACATGTTCTCTCATCATATTGACCATGTTATCCATAGCTTCAACTCCATCCAGGGAAGATCGTCCCAGCTCCGGAGCTCCGGCAGCATGAGCAGAGATACCATAGAATCTGAATTTTGCAGATTTATTTGCTAAAGCACTTGTCATCGTAATACCATTTTCTGCACTTGGGTGCCAGTGTATTACAGCATCTACTCCATCAAACAATCCTGCCCGTACCATATATACCTTTCCACTGCCACCTTCTTCTGCAGGACAACCGTATACTTTAATCGTCCCGGATAATTTTTTGGCTTCTATTAATTTTTTTATTTCTATTCCAGCTGCGACAGATGCGGTGCCAAACAAATGATGACCACATCCATGTCCGGCAGATTGACCATCGATCGTTTTTTTAATTGGTATAGCCTCCTGTGCCAATCCCGGCAATGCATCATATTCTCCTAAAATTCCAATGACAGGTTTGCCGCTTCCATACGTAGCAACGAATGCTGTAGGAATGTTGGCAACTCCGGCAGTTACTTCAAATCCATTTTCAACCAAGGTCTTTTGTAATAATGCCGAACTCTGCACTTCCTTATATCCTACTTCCGCAAAATTCCAGATCTTAAATGCAATGTTTTTGTAATCCATGTATTTATCCTGGATATCCGATTTAGCCTGCTCTTTTAATGCAATGATTGGATTTGGCGGAACAGGTATGGGCATTTTCTTTTTTTGTCCATAAACTTTAGTGAACATAAACAGTACACCTATAAAAATCAAGGAGGTACTTACGGTCCTTTTGGTCATTATAAATTTTATTTAGGATACAAAATAGGTAAAAAACAGAGGAAAGGGCAAGATGACTTGCCATGGACCACTATCGATTTGCACCGGGTCTATAAGCCTTATATCGCCCTTTACTAAACTTGCTTCCGTTAAATGTTTCCGTTTTCCGGAGAGTCATTTGTTCTTCTTTTGGCAATTGAATGAAGTCAGCACATTTAATTGAACAACATCCATTAAATTTTATTTTGCATTCAGGACATTGAATAAATAAAATATGACATGCATCGTTTGCACAGTTTGTATGATCATCAGCAGGAGTATCGCATTGATGACATCGCGCTATGATATCATCACTTATCCGTTCACCTAAACGTTCATCAAATACAAAGTTTTTACCTATAAACAGGTTGGGCAAACCAAGATTTTTAACATCATTTGCATATTTAATAATACCACCCTCCAGTTGATAGACGTTTTTGAACCCGTGATGTAAAAGATAAGCACTGGCTTTTTCGCAGCGTATGCCACCGGTACAATACATGATAATGGGTTTGTCTTTTTTATCCGCCAATTCATCCTTCACGATGGGTAATGATTCTCTGAATGTAACTACCTCAGGTAATATGGCATTTTTAAAATGACCGACTTCACTTTCATAGTGATTGCGCATATCGACTATGACGGTATTTGGATCCTGTACAAGCTGATTAAAAGCAGCTGCATCGAGATGGGTACCACTGTTCGTTGCGCTAAAAGCAGGATCCTCAATTCCATCGGCAACAATCTTATCGCGTACTTTAATGATCAGCGCAAAAAAAGATTTTGATTGGTGCTCAATCGCAATATTGAGCCGGATATCTTTCAATTCCTGGAATGATTCAATGATCTTCTTAAATGCTTCAATTTTATCAGCCGGTATGCTTACTTGTGCATTGATGCCTTCCTGAGCAATATAAATTCGCCCTTTGAGATGGATAGAATCAAGCGCTTCGTATAGCCGGTTCCTGAATACTTCCGGTTGAATGATCTGGATGTACCGGTAAAAAGATATTACTCTTCTTTCTTCTGACGTGGAAGAATAAATTTGTTTTAATTCTTTTCTATTCTGTTTGTTATAAAGCCGCTTTGCCATATACTGAGCGGCAAAGATAAGGGACATGCTTATTCTCCGGGTCTGCGAATAATTTATTTTTCTGAAAGGATAATATCTGTTAACTGATCTTTATCAAATTAAAATCATCAGCACACTTTCTCCTAATTAACCCAACCTTCCGGTTTGATTTTTGTCCGGTACGTTTCCTCTGTGCAGGGCGCAGATACTAATGGATCAGACGTTAATGGGACTGGGTCAATATACACTTTTGCCTGAGCATTTGGAATAGTTTGAGTCATATCGATATAAATGATCTTTCGTTTGTAAGAATAGACGCTAAATACACCAAGGATCTTTTCTGATATATCATTTACATTGGTGACATTAGGATTAAATCTTGTCTGAGCAGGAATATCAAATAGTGTACCCACATTCTCTGTTTGCGTTTCGAGTGATTTAAGATAATTAAAAACTGAAGGAGTTATAGATCGTTGTTCTACTCTTAGATAATATCTGTTTGGCGGAGTTGCAAATGGCACTCTGACTACAAGTTGTCTCAATGGATTCCCATCCCGGAGGTTATCAGATTGTACAATTATTTTTTGGTTTTGAATAATATTCCAGCAATCGGTGGGAAAGCACGGTATATAAACTTCCCGGCCTTCGGCAATGCTAAATCTTTTGGTGCAGGCAGGGGCCTTGGCATAATTAATCCAATGCCATTGATAAAAATTGGCTACCCCCGGTATATCTTTTGCTTCGGCATAAACGTCAAAACCATCATAATTTATATCAGCTTCTACCCTGAAAGATTCGCGGTTGTATTGGGCGGTAAGCGATTCCAGTTCCGGACAAGGTCGCATTGTTTCTTTTGCAGATTCATATCGTTTGCCATCTAATTCTACAATTAACTGATATGTACCGCCAATTTTTCCTTTGAATAATGTATCTCGAACTCCATTTGTATTTTTTACTGGATACCCTGCTCCTGCACCATCAACAATCAGTGCGGTGACGGCAGGGACTTTGGGCAATGTGTAGCTACCGTTGGAAGTAACCCGCTCAAGGCTATATAATACATTAACCCTTGCAAAATCTTCGGTTATTTCAGCGTCTATTACTAAAAATTTTTGGGTATCGGGCAATTTAGCCTGATCGACCGGGTATTGGCAAGAAGCTACAAAGAGAATCAAAAATCCAATTAAATATTTCATTCGAATTTAAAATTATAAGTCAATGAAAATATAGGTG
>JBDTUE010000292.1:0-5212 GCA_040007895.1 Saprospiraceae bacterium
TGAGGGCTCTGGATCACCAACAACTGATCACTGGAAAATCCAAGGTCTTTCTGCTGCATAAACTTCAATTGATAAAACACCCCGATAGTTCCAATGATTAAAGCAATAGAAATGGCAAACTGAGAAACCACTAAAACTTTGCGTAAAATAGTGCCTCCTCCACCTTTAAGTAATTTACCTTTTAACGTAAGGACAGGATTAAAATTGGCCAATACATAGGCCGCATATCCACCAGATACTAAGGATCCTAATACAATGAGCCCGAATCCCATCAACCAGGAAGAATCACTGAATAATGCATGCCAGGATAATTGTTTACCGATTAAATCATTAAACAATGGCTGTAACATACTGACTAAAGAAATAGAAAATACAAAACCAATAAAATTAACCAGGATGGATTCCCATAAAAACTGGGCTACAAGATTTCTACCTGTGGCACCGATCACCTTACGAACACCCACCTCTCCGGCACGTTTCAAGGACTGAGCGGTACTGAAATTGATATAATTAAACCAGGCGATCAATAAGATCAATAAAGCGATGGCACCTAAGATGAAAACATATTTACGTTGAGCATAATGAAGATAGGTATCACCACTTCTTTTAGCCATGTGTACTTCTGAAAATGGTTGTAGCCTGAATATTATTCCGTCTTTATCTTTATCTAATTCGTTGCGAAGATCTATAAGTTTCTTCTCTACTTGTTTATAGTCTGCATGCTCCTCCAATTCAAAAAAAGTATTAATGTATTGAGATTCGAGATTATTCAAAGCTGCCCAATCGATATATTTCTGCACGTCGGGATTATCCAATGCATTCAATGAAAAGACCATGTCATATTTAATGTCTGAGTTGTCACCCATATCTTCAAAAACACCACCTATTGAATATACTTTAGTCCCAAATTGATTGGCAAGTGCCAGTGTTTTATTGATTGGATAGTCATTCCCAAAATATTTTTTTGCACTCGTAGCAGATATAAACATCACATCGGATCTTTTCAAACTAGATGCATCGCCAGCTATCAGGGGAAAACTAAAAAATTCAAAAAAATTGCCTTCAGCATATCCGATTTTCTGCTCCTGGTAAGAAAGGTTTTTTTCAACGTTTCGTACGATGCCCTGGGCGATTCCATTTTCAAATCTGCAAAAGGATTTGATCTCAGGGCATCGTTCCTTGGCTTTTAATGCATATCCTGGTTCGATCTCTGGCCAGGTAGTGCCTTTATTATCTTCATTGATCAGACGATACGTGTTTGATATGTTTACGTGAAATCTATTTACATTCCGCTCCAGGTTAATGTATTGAAGTATAAATATAAATGCAGCAAGTCCAAGGGCTAATCCGCCGATATTAATAAGAGCCTGGCTCTTATTCCTCAAGAGATTTCTCCAGGCTACGGTCAAATGATTCTTAATCATGATTGAGTTTTTAAAAACCAGAAGGATTTGATTTTATGTGGACTCATCCGGTTCGTTCAACGAATAATGCACAGGATGTACCAAAATCATAAAATACTGATTACGTATGAGTTAATAAGAATAACGTGATGTCAAAGTGTACGATTTTGAGACAAAGTGTATGGAATTGAATTGGGTTTATGTCTTTTAAAATGGTGTTTCGGCCTACTTTGACGTGATTTGGTCTCTTTGAACAAAACGGCACACTGACTTGTAAATAATAACTCCTTTAAGATAATTTTGAAGAGGATTAAACCCAAAACTTATTCTGTTTAATTTTCATGATCCCAACATACGGATTAACTCATATTGCACTTCAGGTACAAGATCTTGATCGCTCTTCCCGTTTTTATTGCACTTTATTCGGAGCTAAAGAAATGTATAGAACCGAAAACTTTGTTCAATTGCAGACACCCAATGCTAAGGATATATTAGTTTTAGAAAAAGCAGATGTGGGTCCGAATATACCATCCGGAATTCTTCATTTTGGATTCCGTCTTATAAAACCTGTTGCCATTGAAATCCTTATACAAGAAGTGAAGCATGCAGGTGGCCAGGTTAAAGAAAGCGGTGAATTCGTACAGGGTGAACCTTATATTTTCTTTTATGATCCAGATGGTTATGAGATAGAAGTTTGGTACGAATTAATACCTCCCGCTCTTTCCTCATTTAATTAATTTTGTTTTAAGTGACAAGAAATAATTAATTCAAACAAATCATTCAGATCTCAATGCAGTTATAGGATTTCCCAAGCCGGCTCTAATAGTTTGAAAACTTAATGTAATCAATGCAATCCCTAATGACAATAAACCTGCCAACGCAAAATTCCACCACCCTACTGTGATCCTGTAAGAAAAATCCTGCAACCAGCGATGCATCAGATACCAGGCCACTGGAAAAGAAATCATGGAAGCAATCAACACCAGACGGATAAAATTTTTACTCAATAAAGTAACGATACGGGTAGATGAAGCTCCTAACACTTTCCGTACACTGATTTCTTTCATGCGTTGCTGACAAGTATAAGCGGCTAATCCAAATAAGCCAATACACGCGATGAAAATAGCCAGGCCCGAAAAGAACGTAAATACTTTTTGAGTACGAACTTCTGCAATATATTGACGGGCTATCGTCTGGTCCAGAAATTCAAATGTGAAAGGATGGTCTTTCACAAATTTATTCCAGGTAGTTTCCACAGCTTTGATAGTTTCAGGTATATTGCCTGGTTTTAACCGGACAGCTCCGCTGAAGGTCACGTCATTAAATCTCGAAGTATTCGTAAATACCAATGGCGTAATAGGAAGATGCAAGGATTGATAGTTATAATCTTTTACTACCCCTACCACATGATATAAATATTGTTGTTGATTAGGGCCATTCAAAAAATCTTCAGGTGTAACAAGGTTAGCCCCTAAAGGATCCTTCAAACCTAATTCTTTAACTGCTGCTTCATTCAAAACTAAGGCCAGCGAATCTGTGCCATACTCTTTGGAAAAAAATCTTCCTTGTTTTAGTTCAAGATTAAAGGTTGCCTGATATTGATCATCTGCCATGATCCCCCTGCCTGTCATCGGTTCTGTAGCACCGGGCACTCTCCAACTGATTCCAAAATAATTATCATCGCCTGGATAGGCTGAACCATTACTGACCTTTGTTACACCGGGCAATGCTCTGAGTTCTTCCTTAAATGTCTTTGAGTGTCCGGCCAACACATCAGTCCTGTTTATAATTATAGTCTGATCTTTATTGTATCCAAGGGAATTGCCCGTCATATAATTCATCTGTTGATTTACGATCAACGTACATATAATTAATACGATGGATATCGAAAATTGGAATACAACCAAACCATTTCTTAATGCCACACCATATCCTGTATTGATGAACTTCCCTTTCAATACTGCTATCGGTTTGAAAGCCGATAAAACAAATGCCGGGTACAAACCAGCTAATAATCCTGTGATCGCAGTCAAAACAATAAACAAGATCAAATTAGCGGGAACTAATACCTGATTGAATTTCAGGTCTCCTGAAGCAAATTGATTAAAATAAGGAAGCAAAAAATAGACTAATCCAAGAGCAAATATCAAACCGGCAAAGCTTATGATCATTGATTCGGTAAGGAATTGAAAGATCAATGCATTTTTTTCTGAACCGAATGTTTTACGGATGCCTACTTCACGTGCCCGTTCACCCGATCTGGCAGTAGATAAGTTGACGAAATTGATGATAGCCAATAATAAAATAATAATTGCGATTGCTCCAAAGATATATACTGCTTGTATGCTCCCATTAGGTTTTAATTCACCTTCTAAATGAGAAGTCAAATGAATTTTAGATAATGGTTGCAGATAATATAGGTATCCATTTCCGGCTTTGGTAAATTCTTCATACGGCATAGCAAATGCCTGGGCTATATTACCGGCTGCATATTTTTTGATGACTTCAGGAAACTTTGCTTCCAGCTTTTTATCTGATGCTGCGGCGTTTAGTAATAAATATGTATGAGGGCCAAAGTTTACAAAGTTTTCTGCCCTAAACTGACGATTTCCTGCTGTAGTAATCAGGATATTAAATTCAAAATGAGAATTTTCAGGCCAGTCCCGGCATACGCCGGTAATTTTTAGTGGATCATTAGTATTGCCTTCCTGTTTAAGCATCTTGCCTACCGCATTGTCCGTTGAACCAAAATATTTTTTAGCCGTAGTTGCGGTTATTACGATAGAATTGGGTTGATCCAGGGCAGTTTTTGGGTCACCGGCAATGAAGGGATAATTAAATACACTAAAAAATGTAGAGTCGGTAAACAGCACATTTTTTTCTTCAAAACGCTTGTCTTCATATCTGTACTGAGCAACACCTCCTCCCAGAAAATCATATAATCTTACCACTTCTTTGACCTCTGGAAATTCTGCTTTTACAGCAGCTGCATAGGATTGAGGAATCATCGAATAAGAAGTAGACCTTCCGGGATATTTTCGATTTACTACAAGGCGGAAAATGTTTTCTCTTCCTTCAATAAAATTATCATAACTCATCTCATTCCGTATGAACAGGACGATCAGCATACAAATAGCAAGACCCGTGGCGAGTCCGGCGACATTGATGAGGCTATACCCTTTTCGTTTAACCAGGTTTCTCCAGGCAAGTGTAAAATAATTTTTGAACATAGATGAAAAGGTCAAAAGGTCAATGGTTAATGGTTAAAGTTTAATGGTTCATTCGTAATTCGAATCATTCGTAATTCGTCATTCATTCCTATTCACTTCTCAAAGAACGCACAGGATTAGCAAGTGCCGCTTTGACCGCCTGATAACCTACCGTCACTACAGCAATACCTACTGCTGCCAGTCCGGCCACCACGAATATCCATAGACTGATTTCAATTCTGAAAGCAAAATCATTCAACCACTTATTCATTACATACCATGCCAACGGAAATGCTATTACAGCAGCGATCAGAATCAATTTGATAAAATCTTTTGACACCAATACAAACAATCCCGATACAGAAACACCTAACACTTTTCGTATACAGATTTCTTTCGTTCGTTGAATAGTAGAAAACATTGCTAATCCCAATAATCCTATGCAAGCTACAAAGATAGCGAAGCCTTCAAATATGCTAAAGACACGACCAAACAATTTATCGTTTTGATATTGCCTGTTAAATTGTTCGTCCTGGAAGACATAATCAAAGATATTGCCTGGAAAAAAAGATTCATATTTTTCTTTAATCAAGGCAGCCC
>JBDTUE010000293.1:0-5204 GCA_040007895.1 Saprospiraceae bacterium
GAACCAAGGGCAACCAATGGTGATGGATACCGTTCTTTATTCTTGATAATTTCCTGTAATTGTTCAGGAGTTTCAGGAGCAATGTATGCGTCGGGTATGCTTTTATATTGACCTGACCAATTGGTAAATTCTATAGATTTGGATTCCATGGTAAGTAAGTATAATTCTTGTATTCAGAATTATACGTATAAAATGGAAGTATGGATTTTAAACTAATTTAAGCCAATATCAACCGGAAGAAGTCTTAATCCCGGTTTCCCGGACTTTTTTGACAGGGCTGATCAGCTTATAAACTTTTTACGAAAAGATTTCTCCACCTTACTTTGATTCCACCACCTTCATGGATCTGTAGTGCTATCTGACCGCTTCGGCTTCCGATCTTATCATCATTGAGGTTGATCATTTTGTGACCATTGAGCCAGGTGGTTACCTGGTTGCCTTTCACCTTTACACGCATGCTGTTCCATTCGCCCATGTGTAAATACTTAGTGTCTTTGTCACCCGTAGGTTTAATAATCCAACCCCTGCCATAGGATTCATAGATCCCACCTGTTGAATGACCTGGAGGCGCCACTTCAGCCTGCCATCCAGTCACTTTGGTGCCTTCAAACGAAGAATGAAAAAACACCCCACTATTGCCATTTGCTTCTGGCTTAAATTCAAGCTTCAGATCAAAGTCTTTATATTGATCCGAAGTACCAAGGTATCCGTATTGTTTATCAGGGCCACTTTCACATACCAGTTCACCTTTATCTACATACCATAGCTCCGTACCATAGACGATCCATCCATCGAGATTTTTAAGATTGAATAATTGTTTTTGAGATTGAGCAGAAAGTAACTGAACACAGCTAATAGCAAAGAGGACGATGAGTTTTATTTTCATTTTATTAAGATTTATTATTCGATGCAAGATAATTCAAATAACGAATGGAATTTATTTTGAGTATTGGTTTTAATGTGTCGTACCGGATAGAATTCCATAAAATCGAATATCAGTACGTGCAGCTTCAGACTAATTTGGTACGAAATCTCCATTCAATTCAAAATTTTTCAATCCGTGAATTTTCTCCAAACTATCTCTTAAGTTTTTGTAGCCTTCAACCTGTAGAGGCGAAATATCTGAGATAAAGAAAAGGAAATGTATAAAAGCTTTCAGTTAAGAATTAAATTTAACGACTGTTTATCTATTTAAAATAAATCTGATATGCGAAGCTCCATTTTCCTTTGTTTTATGATGTGTGTATTAAACGGTGGAGCACTGATTGCTCAACCTGAACCCATACGGGTGATTATGATCGGTGCTCATCCTGATGATTGTGATCAGGGGGGAGGAGGCATTGCCATTATGCTGGCATCTATGGGTCATGCAGTAAAATTTGTATCAGTTACGAATGGAGATGCCGGTCATCAAACACTTGGAGGAGGAGCACTTGCCCGACGCAGATTTGCTGAGGCCCAGGAGGCCGGTAAAAGATTTGGTATCACCTATGATGTATTGAATAATCATGATGGTGAACTCACTCCTAACCTGGACGTAAGGCTTCAGATCATCCGAAAAATCAGAGAATGGAATGCAGACATTGTACTTGCTCCAAGACCCAATGATTATCATCCTGATCATAGATATACTGGAGTCCTGGTCCAGGATGCAGCATATATGGTCGCTGTACCCAATATTGCACCGGATACCAAACCATTGAAGAAAAACCCGGTCTTTTTATATTTTCAGGATCGGTTTCAACGACCCAATCCGTTTCGACCTGATATTGCCATTGATATCACTACCGTGTACGATAAAAAAATTTATGCTATGGCTGCCCATGAATCTCAATTTTTTGAATGGTTACCCTGGATCGGTGGATATGCCAGTGATGTACCGGTAGGTGAAAAAGATCGATTGACCTGGTTGGCAAATCAACGAAAAAGAGTAATCAATCCGGAAGTAGCCAAATCATTGGAAAAATGGTATGGATCTGAACGAGCAGCTTCAGTAAAATACTATGAAGCTTTTGAAATTTGTGAGTACGGTAATCAACCGGGTGCGGATGATATAAAACGATTATTGCCCATGCTAAGGCAATAAAAATTTATCCTTAAAAGCCTTAGACCTATTTAAATGCATTCTTAATATTCTCAATACTTACACCTAGTATTTTTTGCGAGATTAGATTCAACTGTTCTTCAGTGCCCATAAAATGTGCTGTAATATGATGGTGTTCGAGTGTTTCCTGAGATTTTAAATTAGCAGCGGGAGATGAAGATTCGATTTCATAAAATGGGCCTAACTGAGTGCCGTTGTCCAGTGGTCCATCATTATATGCATTGATGGCATCGCCTTCAAAAGGTTTGTCCTGGATCTTCCAGATTGAATTCACATAATCACTTGGAGTTCCTGGCAATGTATATTCGACGATGGTCAGGATTTTCCTTTCTTCATCATAACTTCCAACGAGTGGTTTAGCACGGAATGTATTCACTCCTATCTTACTCCGCAAATGACCATCTGCTTTTAGATATAATACTTTAGGATCTACTATTAACCGATCAGAAGGTACTTTTCCAAAGTAATCATCAGTGACCACTTTGCCCATAGTGGCTTCAGGTCCTCCTTTGTAAGGAATTACAATGGTAGCAGTAGGGCTGGGTTTGAACATTCCGAGTATCCAAACTGAAGGCATACCTGACTCCCTGTTCCACTCGTTAGCTCCATTATTTCGAATGATATTCAGGCTTTCAAATGCCACTGCTTTTACGTTTTCATCATACTTGACTCCATGATTGTATAACCAGGCCGCAGAAGATAATAGACTAATCTGGCGACTTATAACTATATCAAATTTTTTATCTGAATAATTCGTAAGATCCAGTTTCTTAAAAAAAGCAATTTCTTTTGTTCCGATAGAAATAACTTCAAAACTTTCACTATCAAATCCATAAGGAACCTGCCAGTTATCAAATTCAAATGAAGTTTTAGGTTTAAAATAATAAGAAAACTGGCCACCTTCAGGGCCTAGCCAAAGCCGATCTTCTCCTCCAAAAGCATTCATATGAGGTTTATTTTCCTCTGATGCAATCAGATCATAATTGACCCACCCAAAAGAATATCCATTCAGGCCATCCGCGGTGGAAGAGATGACTCTACCCTGGTATTCAGGACTGACCAATACCATAGATTTGAATTTTTCATCATGTAAGAGGATGGGAGTTTTTCGCTGGCGAATGAATTTAAGATCATAACCAAAGGTGTTGCGATCATAATCCTTGATAGTTTCATCAAGGATCCATTTGCGTAAATCTTCAGGAGTTTTGATCACAGGTATTTTATCGGATGAAGATGAATTTTTACAAGCGAAAACAACCAGAATAAAAAACGCAAAAAGAATTTTCAACATTGAATTTTTCATTGAAATAAAGATTGATAAGAAGAATTAAGGATACTTATTTGATTTGCCATTTATTAAAACCTAATCCATGTTCCGCAGGCATGTACAATCCCCAGGAAAGCGATGATGTATCTACATTACCCCGGGCATAATTCACTGGTGAGGGGAATTTTTGTTTAAGTTTAATAAATCGCAAGCCGTCCGGAGCAAACCAGGCATTTTGAGTTTCTGAGAAGATGGCAATCACCCCTACATCCTGTTTTTGAATTAATGTAGGGCTTCCATCCAATAAAGCCCGGTTATTATTTTGTCTGACATGACTCTTATTGATATCTGCTGACACTGCAAGACCCATCCTCGGTGTTCCTCCCCATTTATCCAATCCGGTATAATAAAGCCATATCTGTCCATTTAGATTGATAGGATTTGGGTCATCTACCCGGTAGGCATCAAAATATCCTGACGCAGGCTCACTGGCCTCCAACACCGGTTTACCACTATTGAGTTTAATAGATACCCTTATGATTCCATTATCATTAAAAATAATTTTGGCAATTCCGATGGCTGTTTTATTTTGAGATGAAGCGTCTGCATTGGTAAATCCCTCGCCAACACCAACATAATAGAGGTAAAAAAATCCGTCTTCTGTCGCCTTAATCACAGCTGGTTTGCAGACACCTGCTGCATCGAATTGACCAGCTAAACCTGTTCCTATACATAAACCCTGATCCGACCAGGTATTACCATGATCTCTGGAAAATGCATATTGTATAGTACCCCCATAACCGGTCCCCGCCATCGGTGAATTGACAGGCTCTTTTACATAAAAAACATACGTATAACCGTTATTCGTAATCACATTGCTGGGCTGTGAAATAACATACCGGTCATCGTTGACCCAACCCGCAGTACCCAAAACCGTTACCGATTTACCAGCCAGGAAGTTTTCAGCTCCAGCCTTGTGAGGATTTTGTTTACACGCTCCATATATGAAGCTTATCAAAATAAGTATACCTGATAGTCGCATCGGATGAGTTCAGAAAAAGTGTAAAAGTAAGTAAATCACCGGACCTAAATATTACTAATAGAATCTTCTGGACAATCGCTAATGTGTTGCTTTTCCTGCACATTTATCTTATAGATTAAGATTTAAATTACTTTATTCCCGTACTTTGCCGGCTCAAATAAAATAAATTATATGAATATTTTGGAAATGCTGCAGAATCAACTCAATCCTGAGGTAATAGATCAACTGGCCAAACAAATTGGAGTTAATGATCCAGCTCAGGTTCAGGCCGCTTCCAATGGTTTAATTTCTACGTTAGTCGCAGCGCTAAATAAAAATACGGGGTCATCCATGGGTTTGAATTCTTTCGTATCAGCTCTCGACAGAGATCATGATGGCAGCATCATGAATGATATTATGGGTTTCATCAGAGGCAACTCGCAGCCTGCTAATGCTTCTGCTACTAATGGAAGTGGAATTCTCGGCCATATATTAGGGGGATTACAACCAAATGTCGTAGATATGATCAGCCGTATTAGTGGAATAGATAAGGCTAAAGTTGGTCAGTTAGCGTTGACGATAGCACCTTTATTACTTGGGTTTTTGGGTAAACAAAGGCAGGACGCAGGCCTTAATGTAGGGGGTATAGGAAGTTTATTAAAACAATCTGCTCAAAGTGTAGCAAATCAGCCTCAAACAAGTTTGATCAATAAATTTCTGGACCGCAATGGTGATGGAAGTGTCATTGACGATCTTGCTCGTATGGGTATGGATGCTTTCCTAAAAAGATAAATAGTAAATTAATTACGAAT
>JBDTUE010000294.1:0-5194 GCA_040007895.1 Saprospiraceae bacterium
ACTAAACTTTGGAACAGGACATACGAAAAGGGGTGGGCACCGGTAATTTAATAAAATTGATGATTTTAGGATTGACGATTTTAGGATTGACGATTGAAGATTGAAGATTGACGATTGAAGATTGACGATTGAAGATTGACGATTGAAGATTGACGATTGATTCTTCTCAATAATCAGTTAACCTATTCCACCAGGTCCTTTTCATAACTAAGAATATAACGGTTAATACTGAGACGACAATGCCGAGCCCGGTCCATTTATTCAAAATCAGGTACATCGGTAATAACATTAATAGTACTTGACCGGAAATGCCAAGCGTAAGATTCAACATATTGATACCGAAATTATTATTTTTTTCAAACGAGCTATCTTCTTCCATAGCCATTTTATGAACGGGTTTCCAAAATCCCCATGGCCTTACCGTTTTATAAAAAGAAAGCAAGGTCGCCTGATCAGTTGGAGGTGCGGAATAAGTTCCTAGAATACAAGCGATCAATTGTATAATGAAAAATATGGGGAAGAAATATAACATGCGTGTTCCATCAAAATAATGTGTAACACCACTTACGGATAATGCCGGAGGAATAGCGCTGGCGACTATCCCGGCTAACATTCCATAAAAATATCCATTAGCATTAAACCGCCACCAATACCATTTCAACACATTCGCACAGACAAAACCTCCATATAATCCTGCAGTAATAATATTAAAAATCATATTGACATCCTTGATCAGGGTACCGAGGCTTATTCCGAATATGACCAATATTAAGCCGCTTAAATAACTCATATTGATGATCGATTTTCGATCTGCATCCGGTTTAAAATATTTTAGATACACATCATTGACCAGGTATGCCTGGCCAGCATTTAAGGTACCACTGAAGTTACTCATAAATGCTCCAAGAAATCCTGCTAATACCAATCCAATCAGCCCGACCGGAAGATATTTACTAATGACGGCTGGCATTATATTTTCAAAGTTGATCACTCCATCTGTACCAGCTTGTAAATTCAAATCTTTGAAATAAAGGATGCCCAATACACACAGTCCCATGGTCATGAAATACCGCACCGGCATAAGGATGACGGAAATAAAACCACTCATCTTACTTGCATCCTCTGGATTGCGGGTACTCAATATCTTCTGGCAATCATAGTTTGGTGCAGGACCGGCAAGAGCTTTCATCACGCCGCTTAAAAACATCATTCCCATAATCGCAGAAAATAGCCGATAGCCATCCTGTTCAAGTTTTATTTTGGCATCGTTCAAGATCATAGACCAATCCAGATTCAGTTCTTTGCCGAAGAAAGGACTATCCCATCCGGTAGGAACATTGGATAATACTTTAATACTGGATCCTGCCAGGTGGTTCATCGCAATGACTCCAACACACAACGAACAAACAATCATGATCATATACTTGATAAAATCTGCCAAAACGATGCCATGCATTCCGCCTATGATACTATATAAGGTCGCAATGAGGCAGATCAGGATCCCATAAAACTGTGCAGTACTATGTTTGGATATTTGAAGAGCAGCATCATATTCCACCGAACCGGGAGCAAACAGACTTTCGCCATGACTGAGAAATGGAAATATGTCCCTGATCCTTTCATAGGGAAGAAATATTTGTAAAAACTCACCTACACCTACAAAGGCATAAGCCATATAACCAATACATAAAATCAATGCAAACGCCACTACGACCATATGAGTTTGCCTTACACCGCGATCCGTCACACCAAATCTTGTTTTAAGCCATTCAGCTCCTGTAGTCGCATTACTCCGACGCAACCAACGACTTAAAAATACCATTAGAAAAATCTGATTAAAGACCGGCCAAAGCCATGGAATGAAGACACTTTTAAATCCGTAAAGAAAGGCCATACTCACCAGCAACATCGTGCCACTGATATCAAACATATCACTCGCATCACTTAAGCCCAGCATATACCATGGCAGCACTTTGCCTCCCATAAGGTATGCGTCTTTGCTTTTCTTAGCCTGATTTTTCATATAAATCCCGACGCAAACCATCAATACAAAATAAGCAAGGATAATCAGCAGATCTATCGTGGACAGTCTGTACATAGAAGTAGATTAAAGGATAAAGGAAATTTTAAACAACATGATCTGTTTATTTATTTACCAACAGATTCAATATCAAACATAATAAGAATAAACCTTTTTAACTATCTTTTTGATTATAATTCAAAAAAGGATAAAATAGTATACATGATTTGTTTAAATAGGATTATAAATTGCATTCAGGTTGGTAACTGTTATCCCGGAAGAGTATCCTCCTAATCCATAATATATTTTAATTGCAAATTAATTCAGATGTTAATGAAAGAAATAGATTTGCATTACATTCCTGATTCTAGTTCAATTAACTGCATTATTCTAAAAAGACTTTAATAGCATGAACAAACAATTTCCAAAAGATTTTATCTGGGGTGGAGCCACCTCCTCGTATCAAATAGAAGGAGCCTGGAATGAAGATGGCAAAGGCCCTTCGATCTGGGACGTATTCACCATGATCCCCGGTAAGGTCAAGAATTTTGAGAATGGAAATACAGCCTGTGATCATTACCATAAGATAAAAGAAGATGTGGCGCTGATGAAGCAGATCGGTTTAAAAGCTTATCGTTTTTCTATTTCCTGGTCTCGTATTTTCCCCGCTGGTCGCGGGGAGATAAATCAACGAGGAATTGATTTTTACAATACACTGATCAATGAACTCATTGCCAATGAAATTACACCATGGGTTACCTTATATCATTGGGATTTACCGGCTGCTTTGGAATTTGAGCTAGGTGGTTGGTTAGGAGAAGAAATCAGTGATGTATTTGCAGTATATGCTGACACCTGTTTTAAATCTTTTGGAGACCGCGTAAAAAACTGGATTACGATCAATGAATCATGGGTGGTCGCGATTCTAGGGTATGGACTCGGCGTCTTTGCTCCCGGTAAAAAATCAATGGACTATCCTTATCTCGCCGGGCATCATCTTATCCTGGCACATGCAAAAGCAGTAGATGTATATCGCAAAAAATATCAGACAATTCAGCAGGGCAAAATCGGTATTACGAATAATTGTGATTGGAGAGAGCCGTTGACGGATAGTGTTGAAGATCATGCTGCCGCTGAACGTGCTTTAGAGTTCTTTCTTGCATGGTTTGCTGACCCGATTTACAAAGGGGATTATCCATCATCGATGAAAGATCGCCTCGGCACCAGGCTTCCTACCTTTACCGAGGAAGAAAAAATATTAATTAAAGGATCTTCAGATTTTTTTGGCCTTAATCATTACACTACGATGTATGCTGCTGATGCTACTGATCACAAAGAAGAGGGAAGTGTCTATGGAAATGGAGGGTTGTCTGAAGATCAGGATGTCAATCTCAGTGTATCTCCTGATTGGAAGATGACGAGTATGCAATGGGCTATAGTGCCCTGGGGTTGCAAAAAACTTTTGCTTTGGATCAGTGATCGTTATCATCATCCGGAAATCATTATTACTGAAAATGGATGCGCATTTAATGAACAACTTATAGAAGGAACTATCAATGATATTGACCGGATCGAATTTTTCAGAGGTTATCTTTCGGCCATACAAGAGGCCATTCAAGCCGGTGCCAAGGTTAATGGCTATTTTATCTGGTCATTGATGGATAATTTTGAATGGGCATTAGGGTATGACAAGCGATTTGGTATCATCTATGTCGATAAAGATCTGAATAGAATATTAAAGGAAAGCGCAGTATGGTACGGGAAAGTAATTGAAGGAAATGAAGTATGTTAAATTTCAATTTATTAATAATGGGAGAACTTATTTATAAATTTTATCCTCCAAAAATGTTTTTAAATCTTGTTTTGCAATAAGATCATCCTGTCTTCCCTATAATGCCTGACCACGAAATATAAAGTTATTAGTAATGACAGCACCAGATACGCTGCAACAATGTATTTAATCCAGGGATGAATTTGATCAGAGACAAACCAATCACCCATTTTTAATATTACATAAAGTCCGGTAATACATTTAATGCCTTCGAAAATCCATGCAGATAATTTGCGATCCATTAATTCTGAGTAAGCATATACATCTAAAAAAATAATGAGCCCATATAAATAAATCAGGTATGGATTGGCTTTATTAATGATTGATATATTACCAAAAAGGTAACTCGCCAGCAATAGTAAAAAAGTTAATTGTACCCAGCACCAGATGTGCAGACTCTTCGATGCTCTCGTTTCATATTTTTCGAATTGATAGACATCCTGGATCTTATGTACCGGATGCAAGGCCTGCACATCATCGGGACGCCAGCCGGTAGGCATGATCCAAATACGAAATTTATCCCGGAGATTTTTAGTGCGGATAGCATCATTAATTAGCAAACCCATGTGTTGAAAATTAATTTTAATGGGATTCCAGGTACTTACCGGACGGGTAATTCCATAAACAGGTGGTATAGCTCTAAGTTCTTCCTGGAATGTACCAAACCATTTATCCCAAAAAATAAAAATCTGACCATAGTTTTTATCAAGGTATTCTGCATTGATCGCATGATGTACCCTGTGGTGCGAAGGAGTAACTATAATTTTCTCTAAAAACCCCATCTTATTAATATACTCTGTATGGTACCAAAATTGTGCAAATAAATGAATAGGACCTACCACAGCTATGACTTCAGTGGGTACGCCAAATAAAGCGGCAGGCAATAAGAAAAATGTAAACAATCGCACAAATACAGAAATACTCTGCCGCAATGCACAAGCGAGATTAAACTCTTCGCTGCTATGATGTATTATATGATTATTCCAAAAAAAATTATACTCGTGGGCAATCCGATGTACCCAATACCCTGAAAAGTCAAGCGCAAAAAAAGCAATGATATAAACAACCAGAGATGATTGAATATGTATAATAGCCAGATGTTGTACCATCCACCGGTAGCTAATGATTGCAATGCTAAGGCCAAGTACATCTTTGACCACATTGGTCACTCCGGAGCTAAGCGATGAAATCATATCCAGGTTACGGACCACATGTTTCATTTTCCAGTAACCATAAAACGTTTCAAACAATACAAGGAGTAAAAATGCGGGCATTGCATAAAGTAATATTTTACCGTAGGTCTCCATTGGCTATTTCGGATTTTAGATTGCGGATTTTAGATT
>JBDTUE010000295.1:0-5189 GCA_040007895.1 Saprospiraceae bacterium
TGGTTCGGGAAGCTATACGAACAGCGGCTTAAGCGAAAAAGTGAAATGCACCCTTTTAATGTACTAACTGAACATGATAACAACCATTCTCATCATAATGGTCCTACACATTCAAATGGTACTGCATGGCCGCGTTTCAGTCCTGCAACTCAAGGAATTCAAATTAAGTATCCAGGTGATAGCCCACCAAATCAAATTCTTTTCAAAGCCGATAATTCAGCAACTTATATTACTAATAATAGCGAATATACAAATGGAGTGATGGATATCGAAAGCTATGAATTATATCTCAAGTATGAAAGTAATCAAGTTGCATATATTATTGAAGGTCCTAATTTTGATTCTAAAATCATTTACAATGGCGTTGTTAATGATGTAAATGGTGACCATGCATATCCTCCTATAATTAATACAACTTCTGGAAAACAAGCTGAAAATACTATAACTGGAATTCAACCTTGGGCTTATAGTGGCCAAAATGGTAGAAATGGTGCATTTGACTATTTTAATTTTTCTGATTTTGTCACCAGAATTCATGAAGATGATCCAGGCAATCGTTTAGGATTAGCGCCTCCTCATCCGGACATTTTATATGCAGGCAATCCACACGAAGCGAGATACAAAGACGGTGATTACATTGTTAGTGCAGAATTAATGGATGTTCGAGGTAATTATTATACTCGTGAAGTTCCAATAAGACTTGATAATTTTATGCCCTTTGTAAAACAAGTTGTGTTTTCTGTTCCCTCGGCAACTCTATATTCACAGGAATGGGCTTCAATTTCAAACACTTGCATTCAGCTTACTCAACATAATTCTCTTACAACTATCGAAGACGATTTATTAATTTTAACTGGGAACTTGACTTGCATAACAAGTGAACCAATTCAAGACTTTACGGTGAACATTCCCACACTCGGAATTAACCATTTATCACCTAATTCTCAAGTGCTTAGTGATGGTTTCTTTAAATACACCTTTCTTATTAATTTTTCAATAGTAGGAGTCGGATCTAATGGATATGTTGTCCGATTCGAATTTGAGGGTCATGATAGAAGCGGAAATGCATTAATAGCATTTAATGACAATCATATTGGGAGTTGTTGGAAAGTTCCAAAGAGAATTACCGTTTCAATGTGGAGTAATCCAGATGGATTAACACAAGGCCAAGATAATATTCACAAGTTTGTTCTTAATTGTTCTCATGGTCTTCAAGCGAACCAATCAATGCCTGGAGAAACTACAGTAAATGTTATAAGTGATGATTTAGATGTTGACACTTGGGTTGCACAATCTAACTCTTGCCATGGATCCACAATATATACATATGTACAAGGAGGAATCGGGCCCTATACCTATAGCTGGAGCCATGATCCCAATTTTCATGGTAAAAATGCGGAGAATCTTGAGCCAGGAACTTACTGTGTCACAATAACAGATCCCTTGTGTGGATATTTCTCCAAATGTATCACTATCACAAATGATCTGCCTCGTTTTGGGATAATAGATTTTGGGAATACTTCGCATTGTATATCTACCCCTGAGGAGCCCATTTATACTTGTGATGGATACATTAATGTTGATGATAACATTTTCCCCCCACCTAATCCAAACACTCTCACCTTTTCTTGGACAGGACCAAACAATTTTACTTCATCTGCACAGAATATTAACCACCTCTGTCCAGGCGATTATTCCTTAACTATCACTACAGCTTCAGGATGCGTATCATATTTATCGAGGAACATTTGTTGTTGTTCATCCAATGTCCCTGGTCACGATCCAAATGAATGCAATTTTTCATTCCCTGAACAATTGCAGATTTCGGCTGATATTGAAGGTTGCTCATCTTTATACCAAAATGATGGTGCAATCAATTTAACCATTATTAATGGACAAGGTGATTTATCATTTAGATGGTTTAGCTCTGCTATTAATGCATACAGTTACTTCAGCTATTCTGAAGATGTTACGAATTTACTTCCTGGTGACTATTTTGTTACTATTTCAGATGGATGTCATACGACCCAGGAATCTTACCATGTTGGTTACTCAAATGGTGCATGTTTTGACCCCAACGGAAATCCAGTGCTTTCAATTACAAATTATCACGTTCAAAATATTTTTCCACAGGATATGTTTATTGGAAACAAGGGAGATATATATATAGATGTAAATTGTATTCACACACCTTTCACTTCTATTTGGAAAAAACCATTGCCGGGGTATGTGCATGATCCAATTTCCTATGAAGAGGATTTATTAAATGTTGACGCTGGCAACTATTCGGTCGATATTAGTGATGCAAATAATTGCTCTGTCCATGAAGAGTTTGAAATTAAATCCTGTTTGAATGGTTTGCATTTTTCTTTAGATTTTACTCATTCATCTTATTGTAATTATTCTGGAAATGCTGAAATCTTAGTTAAAATGTTATCCGGCGTTCCCCCATACAAATTAAAATTGTATTTGGGTGACAACGTTAATAAAAAATTGATTTTGCTTGATGAAGAGACTATTTCTGGCAATAATGGTTCATTACATGGCTTGACAAACACCGGAGTTTACTACATTTATATGGAAGATGCTTTCGGTACATGCGCAAGCAGAGTACAATTTATTCCTTGCAGATGTGATGCGTTCGATTTCGATGCATGGGCAAAATATCCTTGCGGTAGGCCATTTTTAACTTTTGGCAAAAAGAAAATAGGCTATCACGATATTATAAATAACTATGATCAGTGGTATCAAAGTCCTTACTTTTATGAAGAACATTTTTTTAATTACGATCAACTTGAATTCATTATTACATGGCCTGATGGACATACCGGAATAGCAAAGAAAGGGCACGGAATTGTAAGTGGTCAAGATCATTATGACATTCCTAGAGACGGCAAGTATACAGTAACCATGACAGATCCATTTGGTTGCAAAAAGACTCATACATTCACCTTTGGAAATGAAACTAAATGTATAGCACTTGGCACAAACGGTTTAATGACCTTATTGAATCAATTTTATATGCCAGGGACAAACCCATACGATTTAGATAACATTCCAGTCCAACCAGGATGCTATTATTGTAATTATTGTGGAGAAAAACAAGTATATTGTAAAGATATTTGCGGAGGTGGAAGTGTTTCTGGTAATAATAAATTTAGAGCTCTTTCAGCACCTAATACGAATCCATGTGCCTCACTGTCTTTTAGGTGTCCTCAGGACGATGCTAACTTAATTAATACTGTTCCTCCGGGGAGTTTCTTTACAGAATTCGTCAATACGAGTGCCAAGCCTGTTTTTATTGATGGTCATTGCGCTCTTCCATGCGGATGTCTTTATCCACCTTATACATGGGAAGATAATCCTGAGCCTGTCTGGGTAGAAACTCTTGTAATAACACCGGGTCTTGTATGTGCTGACCCTGGGAATATTCCAGATAGAACAGATCCAAATGATCCAGTTGAAAACAATGATTGTACTCCATGTGAAGTACCAGATTATCAGATACCGCCTGGAACTTGCACGTTAATGTACAGATGTTTGGATAACGGCTGTACTACTGAAGTCGTTATGCCCCTTCAAGCTTGTGATTATTTTGTAGTTCAGACAGGAGAATGTATTTATATTGAATTTTGTCCTAAGAGTCATGAAATTTTAACACTACTATATAACCAACCGTGTACTTTTGATGATTGTCCTGCAAGCATTCATCCACCAATTCAACATCTAAATGATCATATTGAAGTTAGGAACGGAATAATTACAGACACAAGTTCAATATCTTTAGTTGATGAATTTAATATTTTCCCAACTCCTGCTTCCACTGATTTATTTTATATTATTAATAATGAATTGAGAGGTAATTATAAAATATATATTTCAGACTTATTTGGTAATACAATAATCACATTTAAGTCAATTGAGCTAGATAATGGATTTAGAGGTTATTTGAATATTTCTAATTTACCACCAGCCACTTATATATTTTCTTTAGTTACAGATTATGATGTAAAATCAAAGTTATTCATTAAGATATAACCTAGCCATGATCTGTATCAGAGTATTAAGTCATATATATTTAATTATATTTATAGCCAATTCATTTAGTTTAGGTCAGAGTAATGTATTCATACCACATGGCAAATATTTAGGCTACTCCTTTTCTTTTACATCACCTTATTATATCGTAAAGGAAGACAAATATATATTTGACCCTCCCCCTTTTAATACAGGGCTAAACTGTTCTTTTGATTTGGGAGCCACATTTAAATCCGGGTTGACATTAAGTATAAACCCTTTTTTAGTGTTTTCAAACTTTAAGAATAGACAATACAAATATGAATTGTATACACATGAAGACAATATTTTAATTTCTTCTGAAAATGGACATCGCAAATATTCACATCTATCTTTTGCATTGCCAATATATTTTGAACTTCCACTTTGGAAGTTTAAAATTGGCATTGGAGGCTATATGCTTAAACCCATTTGGAGCTCTGGCATTGATTTTTCTGAAGGTTATGAATATTTTCATTATAGTGATATATATAATGATTATATACCAAATTTAATTCCAGTGAAATTGGGAGGTACATATAATTTTTCAGATTTAACTAAATATGCGTATTATGGGATAACTGGCAAATTGTCAATTCCAGTAAAGGTTGATGAACAGAAATCATGGATGATAATTATTGAATATTTTCAATCTTTAACCTTAGAATATGAATATTTATCTTCTGAAAGACTAATCAGTATTGGTCTTTCTAAAAGAATATATAGGCCTTAAAGGTAAGTAAGTTAGTTGCTATAAATTTCCAGCGGATACGCCACCAATAACTTTCGAAGGACTTTGATGAAAACAGAAATTGGTCATTTTGGCGTACAGAATGGAAAGACGGTAATTACACCACTTCAGTGTGTCCTTAAATTTATTCATCTGGATGGCAATTTCCAAAATGACATTAACCATTAAGTTGGCACGTATTTTATTTGTAGGATTGGTAAGCCAATCTCTCAGTGGACGAGGTCTTGGTGAAAAATTATTTATTAGTTATGGCTATAAAAGGTAAAAATGATATAATCAGACAAGCCGCTATATATTTATTATTTAAAATCGCATAAATGCCAATAGTGATAAACAATGCAAATAATGGTTCTGTCAATCCTGAATGAGAAAGCACAAAATA
>JBDTUE010000296.1:0-5189 GCA_040007895.1 Saprospiraceae bacterium
GGATTTGCAATTGCTGCTTTAATAGCCTGAAAACTTACTGTCATTAATGTAACTAACATGGCTCCTGCAGCTGTAAGTCCGAAAACCCACCACGAAATACCTGTCCTGAATGTATATTTCTGCAACCATGAGTTCATACTATAATATGCTATCGGTCCCGCAATCAAACATGAAATCAACACTAATACCAAAAAATCCCTTGATAATAACTTCCAGATATTTATGACACTGGCACCAATTACTTTTCGAACGCCGATTTCTTTTGTACGTTTTGATGCAACAAATGATGCAAGCCCGAATAATCCTAACAAGGAAATGAAAATGGCAAGCACTGCAAATAAGGTCGCTAATTTGCCGATGCGTTGTTCATCCCCAAATTTTCTAGAATATTCATCATCAATAAATTTATATGAAAAAGGTACTTCAGGACTGTACTTTTTAAACAATGTTTCAATCATACTTAAAGATTCTTTTACACTCCGGTTTGGACTAAGCCTGATCGTGACAATATTCTCCTGTTCATTGCTAAGATGATATACGGATGGCTGGATCGCATCATAGGGGGACTGGACAACCAAGTCTTTTACTACGCCAATTATTTTGTAAGTAACATTTTCTCTTTTTATGGTTTTTCCCACGGGATCTTTAAAACCAATATACTTCGCCGCCGATTCATTGATAATAAAGGATAAAGAATCAGTGGAAAAATTTCTTGAAAAATCACGGCCCTCTTTAACAGTCCAACCTATCGTTTTACCAAATTCGTAGGAAACAGCATTATTCGGAAAATCCGTTGCTAAATTGGGATCCATGCCCTCCCATTCAAAGCCTCCATTCGAATTCCAGACCGCTGTTGCGGGACTATGTGAAACTGCCAGCTCTTCAATCACACCAGCGTTTTTCAATTCGTTGCGTAGTGCTTCTATATGCCTAAAGACTCCACCGGATAAATTCATCATGACTAATCCATCCCGATTGTAACCAACGGGTCTGTTTTGAGCAAATTCAATTTGTCGAAAAACAACGATCGTACCAATCACCATGGTGATAGAAACTGTAAACTGTAATACCACCAATACTTTTCTCGGTAATGAAGCAAATCGACCTGCGGAAAATGTCCCTTTAAGCACTTTGACCGGTTGAAAAGATGATAAATAAAGTGCAGGATAACTGCCTGCAATAAAACCAGTAAATAAACTAAATCCGATTCCTAACATCCAATACACCGGATTAGACCATACTATAGATATTTTTTTATCTGCGAGAATATTAAAATATGGTAAAAAGATGGTAAGAATAAACATTGAAAAAACAAATGCACAAGCCACTACCACGAAAGATTCTGAAAAAAATTGACCGATCAATTGACTACGAAGAGAACCAATCGCTTTCCGTATTCCTACTTCCTTGGCTCTTTGCTCTGATCGGGCCGTAGCCAGATTCATAAAATTAATACAAGCCAGAAGTAATACGAAAATACCTATGATTCCAAATAGCCAAACAAACTCAATTCGTCCTCCAATGTTTTTACCGTCTTTAAACTCACCTTTCAAATGCCAACTGGACATAGGGTGTAAAAAGATTTCAGGCTTAAATTTCGCTTCCTCACCAGATACTTTATTCAGCTTTACATCCTTTATTTTTGCAGAAACTTTATCCATGTCGGCATGATCCGCAATCTGAGCAAATGTCAATTCAAAATTACCTGACCAGGGATCATCCATTTTTTGAATAAATGAATTTTTAATCAAATAAAATTGCCAGGGTATAAAAAAAGAAATATCCCTGAAGGTCGAATTGTAAGGCAAATCTTCATATACTCCGGTTACTTTAAGCTGATCTTTGTTATCCAATGTGATCATTTTATTTAATGGATCTTCATCATTAAAATATGCTTTGGCTGAAGTAGCTGATAATAGTACTGAATAAGGTTCTTTTAATCCATCTCTGGTGCCCTCCAGCATTTTAAGCGAAAGCATTTCAGCTACCTCTGGTTCAATAAAATGACCTTTGCTTGTAAATCGTTTATCACCAATTTTAAAAATATGATCCTCCGGCCAGGAGGACTGTAAGACGTATTTAAAATCACTGCCATAGGTTTTCCTGATTTCCGCTGCAATCACCGGTGGTACCGTCACTTCTGTTCCGGTTACACCATTGTAAGATTGATTTTGCATTACCTGGGCTATCCGTGAATAATTCTGATGATACGTATCAAAGGATAATTCATCTAAGATCCATAAACCTATCAGCATGGCTACAGTGAGACCTACCGCCAAACCTGATATATTGATGGCACTATAACCCTTATTCCTTGTGATATTTCTCCAGGCAATTTTTAAATAATTTTTAAACATATTTTTAGAAGTTGTAAACTAGAAGCCGGAAGTTAGAAGAATGGAACCTGCTATTCTTCTAACTTCTAACTTTTAGCTTCAATTATCATTCATTTCTTAAACTTTTGACAGGATTAGTCATAGCAGCTTTCATTGTTTGAAAACTTATAGTTATCAGCGCAATAAAAATTACTGCTAAACCAGCCAACACAAATACCAACCAGTTCATACTTATTCTGAAAGCAAAGTCTTGCAGCCATTGATGCATACAATAATATGCTATAGGGCATGCGATAACTATAGCTATTGCAACGGGTTTTAAAAAATCCTTTGATAAAATGGAAACTATGGTTAAAATACGGGCACCCAGCACTTTCCTGATACCGATTTCTTTTATTCGTTGTTGTGCAGTGAACGTTGCTAATCCAAACAAACCCATACAGGAAATAAAGATGGCGATGGTCATAGCTGCATTTATGACCTGTTCCGTTTTCTGCTCTTTATCATAGAATTTTGCGATGGTATCGTCAAAGAATGCATATTCAAATTTATCATTAGGATATACTTCCTTCCATAGCTTTTCAATCTGTGTTATTGTTTGTTTGAAATTGCGGATCTGTTTATCTTTTGTCGCAAGCTTTATATTAATTACCCTTGAAAAATTATTTGATTGAGTAATAAAAGTCGGTGCGATAAGCTCATGAAGTGACTGGGAATGAAAATCCGCCACCACTCCCGCAATGGGTCCTCTTTTGGGAGATGATGCGTCGCTATAACCAATCTCAACTATTTTACCAATCGCTTCTTTGGGGGTATTAAAACCAAGTTTTTTTGCGCATGTTTCATTGATCAAAAATTCTTTCATGGTATCACTTGCTGTTAAATTTTTACCTTCTATTAGTTTTATCTGGTACAACGCAAGATAATTTTCATCACATGTTTGGTATTCCGAAGCGACTTGTTCATCACTTATCGCTGAACATTTAATCCAGGTTTGAGAGTGTCTTTTTTCAATAGGTGTACCTATGGCCGTGCTTACTTCGTGCACACCCGTAAGCTTACCTATTTCATCTTTTAATAATTCCTTTTTTTCTTTTGAATATCCAAAGTAAGTAGGAATGACAATGACGGCATCTTTAGCAAATCCCAAATCTGTGCTTAATACATATTTAATTTGTTGGCCCATTACCAATGAACCAATGATCAATGCCAGGGAAATAGTAAACTGCAATACGATCAGGCCTTTTCGAAAATAATTTTTGGAAGTGCCTGATGGTTTACCTGAACCCTTAAGACTGATTACAGGCAAATAGGAGGACAACACTTTTGCAGGATAGAAACCTGCCAATAGACCTGTAACGATAGTAATAATAATTATAAAAAACAACGTGGCCGTATTAAAATGTAAACTTACACCCTCAGGTATGAATGAATGAAAGCCAGTGAGAAGCGTAGGAGTTAGTAATAATGAAACCACTACTGCACATACTGTGAGTATACCTGTTTCAATTAAAAACTGTGCAATTAATGCCCATCTTCTGCTTCCCAATACTTTTCTAATACCAATTTCTCTTGTTCGGTTTAATGATAGTGCAGTAGATAAATTTATAAAGTTAATAGCTGCGATCAACAGGATAAAAACTGCAATGCTCATTAAACCGTAAAGCGTAGGCAGATTTGTCCTTCGTCCGTAAGCATCGTCAAATAGGGTATTATAATGAATATCTGAAAGTGGTTGTAATGTAATTGCTACCTGGAGGTCTGGTCCTGCCTCCATTTCTCTTTTTATCAATAACCCCATTTGTTTTTCAAATTGTGCCGTGGTGGTACCTGATGCAAGCTTTACGAATGTTTGAGATAAAGGACTCCAGTTGCGCCAGTTTTTCAAACTGAATTGATCTTTAAGGAAATTATTCTGAACACTGGAAAAAGAAATAAAATCGTTAAAAATAAAATCAGAATTTTTGCCATAATCTTGTACGATACCCGATACAGTAAGAAGTAAAGAATCGCTATAGATAACTTTTTTTCCTATCATGTCACCCACCGGTATAGGGCCAAAATATTGGTGTGCTTTACTAGACGTAAGCACAACATTAAAAGGTTCTTCAAACGAACTGATACTTCCCGCGAGCCATTGGTATTGGATGATTTTAAAATAAGCAGGATCTGTAACAATGATATCTGAAGATCCGGTACCAAACTTTGCGGCATCAAATTTTTTAATTTCGCCATCGACACCAGGTATCGCTACTTTAGTATAGAAATTGTGAAAAATGGTCACTGCTTCAACCCCTGTAAACTCTTTTTTTATTGTCGCGGCCACAGGGTTTGGAACTCTTGAGGCATATTGTTTATCACCATTTTGTTTTTGCATCGTGGATACCGCCCGGTAGATTCGCTCTTTATCCGGATGAAAACAGTCATAACTTAATTCAAAACTTGTAATAAGGTAAATGATAAGACATGCACTGATACCCAGCGCAAGACCCAAGATATTTATAGCAGTGAATGCTTTATTTCTTACAAGATTTCTCCAGGCGATTATGAAATAATTCTTGAACATACTATTTAGGATAGAGGTATTAGGTTAGAGGTACGAGGTTAGAGGTACGAGGTATGAGGTATGAGCTACGAGTTACAAGCTCTGAGCAGACAGATATAGATGAATACCTGATTGCTCATTGTTCATACCTCATACCTCTCACCTCATACCTATTATGTATTTCATCTTCTATACCATAAATAAATATTATTGATTATCAGGGAGATAAGCAGATATTGCTATATCCACGGTGTACGTTTTCGTACAGTGGGTGAATCAAATTGAATAGGGAAGAACTGTTATAAAAC
>JBDTUE010000297.1:0-5186 GCA_040007895.1 Saprospiraceae bacterium
AGCAGGCGTAAAAGCCGTGGAGTATACTAATCGTGGCGAAGCAGCCTTCAATAATTTCAAAAAATTGGTTGAAGTACGCAATGCTGAAATGTCGGATATGTTGCTCGGTATTGGTACTATTAAAACATTGGATCAGGCAAAAGACTATGTCGCTGCGCATGCTGATTTTCTGGTAAGTCCGGGTTTTGTAACTGAAGTGGCAAGCTTTGCAGCAGAGCATGGAATATTTTATGCACCGGGCTGTATGACTCCTACAGAAATCATAGCAGCTGAAAATGCCGGAGTTGGATTTATAAAATTATTTCCTGGTAATTTATTAGGGCCTGAATTTGTAAGTACGGTTAAAGATGTATTTCCTAAATTATTATTTATGCCTACCGGTGGAGTGGACAGCACGAAGGAAAATATTGAAACCTGGTTTAAAGCAGGAGTTTGTGCAGTAGGTATGGGTAGTAAACTGATCAGTAAAAAATTAATGGAATCGAAAGATTACGCGACCATTGAAGCCGAAACTATTAAAGTCTTACGATTGCTTCAGGAAATAAAAACTGCTCATTGAAGCAAATTGTTTGTTTTGGTGAAATCATGCTGAGGCTTACGCCTTTTATGTATCAGCGGCTTGAACAGGCCAATAGTTTTGCTGTAGAATATGGTGGCTCTGAATCAAACGTTTCTGCTTCCCTCGCTCAATTAAATGCATCTGTCAAATATATTACACGCGTTCCCGATCATAGTTTTGGTCATAGTGCTTTAAATTGTCTTTCAAGGGTAGGTGTGCGTATAGATGAGAGTGTCCTTGGAGGCGATCGCTTGGGTGTATATTATGTAGAGTTAGGTTCAGGTCGTCGCAATTCAAAAGTAATTTATGACCGGGCAGGTAGTAGTATGGCTACTTTAAAACCCGGGATGATTGATTGGTCAGAAGTTTTTAAAGATGCAGGCTGGTTTCATTGGTCAGGTATTACGCCGGCGATTAGTGAATCTGCCGCTTTAGCCACCGGTGAAGCACTACTTGCAGCTAAAGAAGCGGGATTAACCATTTCCTGTGATTTGAATTATCGCTCCAAACTTTGGAAATATGGTTTGGCTCCTATTGAGATTATGCCGGATCTGGTAGCACTTTCCGATGTGGTAGTGGGAGATGAAGATGTACTTGGAGTTTATTTTGGAATTCAATCAAATGGAATGATGGATGCATTTGAAAAAACGAGCACCTTATTCCCAAATATAAAATATATCAGTTTCACCGAGCGGGAAGCATATTCGGCAACACACAATTCGTATAAAGGATTTATTTATCATGAAGGAAAGATTACGGAATCAAAAAAATATGACATGCCGGATATAGTAGATCGCATCGGTACCGGTGATGCTTATATGGCGGGACTGATATATAAACTTCATCAGGAAAAGATAGATTTAAAAGAAGTTGTAGAGTTTGCTACTGCCACCGGAGTATATAAACATTATGTACCCGGTGATTTAAATTTCTTTACGATCGATGATATTGAGACATTGATAAAAGGTGGGACTGGCGGGAAAGTAAAAAGATAAGGTAGATGTCTTCACCAGCGAAACTGAAGAAATAAAATTGAAGAAATTGACACAAATAGGGCACCTGAAATTGTGCTATCAAAAACCCTCATTAAATAATAATGGGTAAGATTAAAACCAATAAGGAGTTTGAACAAATTGTCATTCTGATTGAAGAAGCCAGAAACAGGGCTTTTCAGAAGGTGAATGAAGAACTGGTCCTTTTATATTTTAAAGTTGGAAATATTGTTTCTACTAAAGTATCAAGAGGAACATGGGGTGATAGCTCAGTAGATGAATTGGCATTCTACATCGAATCAAAATATCCTGGATTAAAAGGATTCAACCGCAGGGGACTCTATAGAATGAAGCAGTTTTTTGAAACATATTCCGACCCGAAATTTGTCTTAATGCTTGCATCACAATTGCAAAAGCCTGAAGGTGATACTATTCAGATTGTGTCAACACTGTTGGCACAGTTGCATTGGTCATCTCATTTGCATATCATTTCAAAAACCAAAACTGTCGAAGAAAAGATATTTTACCTACAATCTGCTATATCAGAAAATTGGTCAGTTCGAGACCTTGAAAGGCAATTGAATTCAGCCGTTTTTGAAAGAACTGTTCTAGCCAACAAGAAAGTGTCAACACTGTTGACACAATTACCACAAAATCTTTTTAAAGACCCTTATATTTTTGAGTTTCTTGATTTGCCTGATGGGCATTCGGAAACTGATTTAGAAAAAGCATTAACACTAAACCTGCAAAAATTTATTTTGGAGTTAGGCAAAGGGTTTACTTACATGGGTAATCAATACCGGCTCCAGGTGGGCAACAAAGATTATTATACTGACCTATTATTTTATCACCGGGATTTGCAATGCCTCGTATTGTTTGAATTGAAAATTCAGGAGTTTGAGCCTGAGTTTTTAGGTAAACTCAATTTTTACCTGGAAGCCCTTGACCGTGATGTCAAACGAGCTCACGAAAACCCAAGCGTAGGTGTTTTGCTATGCAAAGGAAAAGATACAGAAGTAGTGGAATATGCCATGGCCCGTAATACTTCACCCGCCATGATTGCCGATTATGAAACAAAACTAATACCCAAAAATGTGCTGGCAAATAAACTGCATCAATTGGTAGAACAGTTATCTAAAAGAGAAAACAATTAATAATAATTCAAGAAGCAACCATTAGTTAAATTGACTAAAGTTTTATGGAGTTTATTCCAATCCAAAAAAAAATAGAAGATAACCAGGAGTTTCTTGCTAATCCTTTTAGTGCAGAAACCATACAGATGTCTATCGATTTTTATAGTAGAGTAGGCTACGTTCCGCCCTGGATTGGATATTATGTAAAACACAATAATGAACTGGTAGCGAGTGTAGGGTTTAAAGGTCCCCCGGTGAATAACACGATTGAAATTGCTTATGGGGTTTTTGAAGCCCATCAACGCAAAGGGCTGGGTACGGCAGTTTGTAAAATGCTGGTGGACCTGGCGATAAATACAGACCCGACTTTAAAAATTACTGCAAGAACATTTTCTGAAAATAATTTCTCTACAAGAATTCTTGAAAAAAATAATTTCTTACTCAACGGAACTGTTCAGGACCCCGAAGATGGTGAAGTATGGGAATGGATTTACCAGGGAACTATTTCGGATGTCTGATTTCGGATGTCGGAACCTTGACTATTCCAGAATGCAAAATCCCCACAATCCCAAATCCGATATCCGAAATCGAATCCCGAAATCTGCAATCCGAAATCCGAAATCCAAAATGATAGTGCTATATTGTATTTCAATTAAGAAACCTTAAATGAATAAAATTGGATCTTACCGATGGGTAATCTGCGGCCTTTTATTGTTTGCTACTACTGTCAACTATCTGGATCGGGCTGTAATAAGTCTCGTTAAAGAATATCTGGATGTAGAATTTAATTGGACCAATTCTGATTACGCCAATATCACTATCGCTTTTCAGGCTTCGTATGCAGTAGCTATGATGTTTGCAGGAAGGTTGATAGATTGGTTGGGTACTAAGACGGGTTACGCATTGTCCCTGATCACCTGGAGCCTAGCTGCGATGTCACATTTTTTTATTTCCACTAACCTTGGGTTCATGTTTGCCAGGATAGGATTGGGCGTGACGGAATCAGGAAATTTTCCTGCTGCGATAAAGACGGTTTCCGAATGGTTTCCCAAAAAAGAAAGATCACTCGCCACAGGTATCTTTAATGCAGGTACTAACGTGGGTGCTATTATTGCTCCTCTCTCTGTACCATTTATAGCAGCGACGTATGGATGGAGACTCACATTTTTGATTATCGGGGCATTTGGTTTTATATGGTTGATTTTTTGGTATTTGTTTTATGAAACACCTCAGAGACAAAAGCGACTTTCAAAAGAAGAATTTAATTATATACATAGTGACCTGGATGAACAAAGCAATATCGTCACTGAGGCAGTGCCCAAAGTAAACTGGACATCTTTATTAAAATTCAAACAAACATGGGCATTTGCTCTAGGTAAATTTTTAACAGACGGAGTATGGTGGTTTTATTTATTCTGGTTGCCTTCTTTTCTCAAAGAACAATATGGATTAACCAAGACGCAACTATCACTTCCTACTGCTTTAGTTTTTATCATAGCTACATTTGGTAGTGTCTATGGTGGATGGTTACCTCTTAAGTTTATTACGAATGGCATGGAAGTATTCAGAGCGAGAAAAAAAGCGATGCTCATCTATGCTGCGTGTGCTTTACCCGTGATCATCTGTCAATGGGTAGGTGGATTCAATATATGGTTTGCTGTAATCATGATTGGTTTTGCAGCATCTGCACACCAGGCGTGGAGCGCAAATATCTTCACTACCGTCAGTGATATGTTTCCAAAATATGCCGTGGGATCTGTGACCGGTATAGGAGGAATGATGGGAGGTTTAGGTGGTATGCTTGTTTCTAAAATAGCGGGAAATTTATTTGATTTTTATAAAACAGCAGGACATATTCAGACTGGATATTACATCGTGTTTTTTTATTGCGGTACTGCGTATTTGCTGGCCTGGACATTGATGCATTATTTTGTCCCGAGGATGGAGCGGATTAAATTATAATTTTCTGCATGTTTCTGCGTTTGTATACCATCCATAGTTTAGCAAAAGGTAAATAGGTTAAAATTTGTGACCCGTTAAACTTTAATTCTGAACTATCGTCTAACTCTCGTCCTGCGTATAATTTATTAAGTAAATAAAATCTCCTATGGCAATCAAGCCCTATACCGGTACTTTTGGTAAGTCTGAATTACTCCACCTGTTACGACGTACGTTGTTTGGAGTAAGTCCTGCTGATCTTAAATTTTTTGAAGGAAAGACGCTGACTCAGGTAGTCGATATACTTCTGAATATACCAGCCACCATTCCAGATCCACCGATCAGAGCCTACCAGGGACGAGCTACCACCACATTTGATTCAACAGTCACCTTTGGAACTACATGGGTGGATATTAAACCATTGCCTGCTGAGCAAGATCCCAATGGTCAGCGGAGAGGCTCCTATAAACAATGGTGGACTCAACTCATGACCATGCAAGATCGAAATCTCCGTGAAAAACTGGTTTTATTCTGGCATAATCATCTGGTAACTGATTCGAATGA
>JBDTUE010000298.1:0-5176 GCA_040007895.1 Saprospiraceae bacterium
GCCCAGTGTAATGATTCTTCCCTGATAAATCTTCCGAATTGATATCCTGTACGTTTTTCAATAGGCACGGTGCCCCTGAACTCAAACTCCCAAGGCGCTTTGGATGCGGTAGGATAATCAACAATATGTTTGACATCACGACCCCGTTCGAGTACGAGCGTCTTGAGTCCTTTGTCGCATAATTCTTTTGCAGCCCATCCACCAGATGCACCGGAGCCGATGACGATGGCATCGTAGGATCGTTTTTTGAGAGAAGTGATATTTATGTTTGACATGTTGTTTTTTTTGAACCACTTAGTTCACTAAGAAGATTTTGATTGTAGTATTCCAAACGTCGTCCATTTTACATCGTACATCGTACATCGTCCATTGTAATTCACATTCTAAGCATTTACATCCACACATCCATAATAATGCCCTGGTGCTATTTTAAACTTATGATACTTAACCATTACTTCTTCGGAGGTAGAGAATCCCCGGATCGTTTCAGATTTTAGTAAATTGAAAAAATCTTTTTCTTCTTTAATAGTTGAATTCGATAGTGCAAGAAATATTGTCTCTCGCTGTAGCTGTGTACATTCTCCAAACGGAATATTGAATTGAGTCTGTGCTGTTGTTTCTAATGCCGCTAATTGTTTTTTGACATTGTCCTGAACTTCTTTTTCATAACACTTATCGAATAATTTTTGAAGAAAGGTATCAACCCCTACGCTTCTGCCACCGATCTTATCACCTACAGGTATGATGGTATCAACCAGAGCTGAGAGCGTTTCTTGCTGATCTTTTGTAAAAGAGGAAATATACAAGCGCACGGAATCTTTGTTCCATGATTTTGCCCACCCCGGCAATACTAATAATGCGCCTGTAGCTGAAGCAAGTGTTTTTAATGTTGATCTTCGATTCATTTGTTATTTCGGATTTCGGATTGTGGATTTCGGAATTTGCCACTAAGTACACTAAGTGGTTACACTCCTAAAATTAATCTAAAATAATAATTGAACCTAGTATCTGAGAGAATTGTGTTAGAGGCGGTTGAATATGTGAAATATTATATGAAGGCAAGTTCGTGGCAATAAGATTTTATGAGCGGCCGTTATGATGTTTATCCAATCTATAGCCGATTATAAATAATGATCCGATCTCACAAAAAATTTGAGATATATTTAACGTATAAAACGTTTTTATGCATATACTCATACTGGGTGGTGGTGGCTTCCTTGGTCAAAAATTGGCCAAACAATTATCCATTAATAAGACTATAGTTATTAATGGGATACGTGGTGATATCCTTAAAATTCAACTGCTCGACCGATACTGGCCAGAGGAAATCGTTGAGAGTCCATTGATAGAATATGTCGAGGGAGATATCATCAATGACGACATCATAAGACCCTTATTGGAATCAAAACCCGATGTTATCTTTCATCTGGCTGCGATCGTAAGTGGTGAAGCTGAAAAGAATTTTGAACTGGGCATGGAAGTTAATCTTCATGCTAATATCAGGCTCCTCGAAATGATCCGAGTTTTAAATCATAAACCGGTATTTGTATTTGCCAGTACTTGTGCGGCGTTTGGTGGTGAGGTCACCCGTACCATAGATGATGATACTGCTCCGGTGCCGCAAAGTTCTTACGGAACTCAAAAAGTAATGACGGAGTTATTGATAAATGATTATAGCAGGAGAGGATTTTTACATGGAAGAGTATTGAGATTGCCAACGATCGTAGTAAGACCTGGCAAAGCCAATGCTGCAACTTCTTCCTTTGTAAGTTCTATTATCCGTGAGCCACTTCAGGTGCAACGGGCCAATTGCCCGGTGTCCGATGATGTTCATGTGTGGATCTTATCGCCAAGAGGAGTAACCTATAATTTTATTCATGCTGCTTCATTGACTAATGAAACGGTTGGTCATAAAAGAATCATCAATCTTCCGGGTAATGCTGTTCAAATCAAAGAGATTGTAATGGCATTAGATGAAATCTCCGGAACCCAGGCAAGCCAGTATATTGACTGGAAACCGGATGCATTCATTCAAAGTATCGTTTTGACCTGGCCTCCTTTTTTCAAGACGGAATGGGCCAATCAACTGGGGTTTAAAAAAGATGATTCTATCCATGAAATCATCCGTTTTTTCGTTGAAGACGATCTTAAAAAACCTTAAGACAATTCAGGCTTTTTTACGGGACTTTTTAATTTAGCAATTGTGAATTGAAACATCAGGTAAACCAATAGTCCAATTAGCGCAATAGTCTTAGCGAGTACAAGAAGATTGAAACGAGCCACTACACATGCTAAAGCTAATAATAGCCAGACCACACCATGTCCGTATTTTAGTATTGCCTTATCGCAGGTATTGCTAACTGATAGTATTGCGGACTTTGGCATTACAAAAAAATAAAGGATAGCAATGATTAAACATACTATTAGCCAAATTAAATAAGAAATACCCCATAATGTAGTCATGACATCTGGTTTTATTAAAAGTAGTAAACTTAGATAGAATTTTATTCCAAAGAGAATTTGTCATTCAATCAGATCATGATTTTGAAAAAATAAAATGATTTTTATTGGTCTATTTTATCCAACCCATTAATTTTTTTCTGCATAAGTTTTTTTTCCGCAGTTGAATGGGTTAGTTCGAAAGCTTCCCGGTAATGTTCCTGAGCTTTAATAATATTTGTGGTTGCATTCAGATCTCCCAACAAAGCATGGTATACCGGCTGGGCTTGCCATTGAGTTAAGAATGAAGATTGTTTTAAAGCTTCCAGAGTAGAGGTTACTGAATGACATTTACTGAAAGCTACCAGCCTGTTTAATGCAACAATTGGATTTGGTTGTATTGATTCAAGCCAATCATAAAATTGAAGGATTTTTTTCCAATTGGTTTGTTCATAGGTTGGCGCTATACAATGTTCATAGGCTATAGCTGCCTCCAGGTGATAAGAAGTAATCTGATCTCCTGTCGCACTTTGATCCAGATACATCATTGCCCTTGCTATTAAAGCCTGATCCCATAGACTTCTGTCTTGTTGAGCTAATAAAATGATATCACCGGAGGAATCCAATCTGCTGTTTAATCGTGCAGCATGAAAACACATCAGGGACATCGTTGCATAAACCTTTGCTGAATTCGTTTTCGGATGATCGCATAAAATGCTTCCGAGATAAATAGCCTGATGAATTAAATCTTTCCGTATAGATTGATCTGAATGAGTAGATAGATAACCTTCATTGAATAATAAATAAACTGCCTTGAGTACAGAGTCCAGTTTGGATTCATAGAATATATCAGACTGCCCTGGTTTGATATGATTAGTTCTGAAAAATTCCTTGGTCCGGTACAACCTTTTTGAGATCGTATCTTCCGAAGTGATTAAGGCTCTTGAAATTTCAAGGGTTGAAAAACCGCAAAGAGTTTTCAACATTAGAGTGATTTGATTTTCTACTGAAATTTTTTCATGACAACAGGCAAACATCATTTGAAGCATTTCGTCTTCTATCTTGATTTGTTCCCAGATATGATTGAAAACCGGTTCAAAGGTATAACCTGATTGTATTAAGGTTTTTTCCTGATCACTGATATCGAGGTCGATCTGTCGACGGTTCTTTCGCAAATGATCGATGGCTTTATTTTTTGCGACCTGCATCAGCCAGGCCGCAGGTTTGTCGGGCATACCATTAAGTCTCCAATTATTTATCGCACTTACAAATGAATCCTGTACGATATCTTCTGCCAGTTCTAATTGTTTGATCCCGAATATGCTGATGAGCACTGAAGTGATCTTACCGGATTCCCGTCGAAAGAGATCATCCGTTATCTGATCTATGTTATAATTCTTACCGGGCATTGATCGCTTATGATTTTAGTTTATACAACAATTCTAATCCCATTCCACTGATCATCATTCTGTGCTTTTGATTTTGCATCAATTGTTGAGTCCAGTCTACTAAGCCTCCATCTGCTAAATCTATCCATTGATCATTAATGTTCAAAAGGAGTTTAAACTGTATTTGGGGATAATATGAATTATCGGGTGCGGGATCGATCCATTCAATACTTAAGTTCTCCCACGCGTGGAATAAAATATCTTTAAGTTTATTCGAGTAATGAGGAAGGCAGTTCCTAACCATTATTTTTAAAGAAACAGGTCGACCGGGAAAGTTTGATATTAACAGTTGATAGTGTATATCAATATGTTCTTTTATTTGTTCCGTTTCAAAGATAAAATCTCCAGGATCTTTACCTGTTGTCACCAGGCACAGTACTCCGAAATGTGCAGTGAAAGAAGGATTGGAAAAAGCCTGTGCACGAACATGTCGATGGGTGCATGCATACTTTAACAATGAATCCGGATCTTCTTTTGATTTACCAGCTGCAATCAGGGCCAATACATTGGTAGCATCTGATACCACTTCTGACCCACGTACCGCGCTCACTACGGTATTCTGATCTATTGGGGCAAGGAGAGAGGTAGTGCCTAACGGTGTAAGTGGAGATAATTCAATACAGGTAAATGCATAAGTTTTTATAAAATTCAGGCACTCTATTTCCAATGTTTTATAAAGTACAGGATCAACTGAAGACGGTTTAAAAAACCGGCTATTCTGAAAAGATTGAATTAATTCTCCGGTTTTCTTTTGATGGATAATATGCCTGAAGAGTCCAAGGAGTAATGTATTCAGTTCTGATCCGGACAATCGTTCAGATATCCGGTCAATCAGATCGGGCACTCCGGTTTTGTCTGATAATTTTTTAAGCCAGTCATTCATTTCTATTCTTCATTAAAATTAAAAAATATAAGGCGATTAAGCATTTAATCTCAATCGCCTTGATATAAATTTTAATCTGAAGGTCAATGAAAATTACATCGCCATATCCTGAAGTAAACGGACTTCTACTTTGCATTCTTCAAATTCGAGGATAGGGCAACCTTTTGCAATTTCAACGGCCTCTTCATAGGAATCAATTTTGCAAATCATATACCCACCAACCATTTCTTTACCCTCAATAAATGGTCCATCCGTGATTACTTTATGATCGCCAGTGACCATCCGGCCGGATTGATCCAGTGGTTGTGCTGCTACAAATTTACCTTGCTCTGTAAGTCCACCCATCCACTTCATCCATTTTTGCATATGCTGTTGCCATAGTTCGGGGGACTGTTGCAAATTGCGG
>JBDTUE010000299.1:0-5176 GCA_040007895.1 Saprospiraceae bacterium
TTCGGTTACATCCAAGTATAGAAGATTTATTTTGTATCCCGCAAAGATCGCTAAGCGCGCAAAGTTTATATTAATAGTTAAAGAGGTCTGAATTTCGGTTATATCAAGTATAGAAGATTTGTTTTATATCCCGCAAAGACCGCAAAGGGCGCAAAGTTTATTTTATAGTGGATAAAGAGGCATGAATTTCGTTTCCACCAAGTATAGAAGATTTGTTTTTATATCCCGCAAAGGCCGCAAAGAGCGCAAAGTTTAAATTATATGGATAGAGAGGTCTGAATTTCGGTTATATCAAGTAATATCCCGCAAAGATCGCTAAGCGCGCGAAGTTTATAATAAAGTGGACAAATGGTACTGACTTACTTTATTTTTTAGCGTGAAAAACATATTATCTTGCTAAGTGCGCAGGGATACTAAGTTTATATCAAACAAAAAAGGCGATACAAACTGCATCGCCTTCTGAGGTAATAAGGAATACTTTTTTATTTTACAGGAACACTAACACTTGTTTTGTCCCAAACAATATCGAAACCTTTATCTGTAGGTTTTATCACAAATAATTCCTGAACATCCATCAGAGCTGTTGGAGTTACTTTAATCTGCGCAACGTCTTTATCTTTTACTTTATCATAACCATAAGCACCCCACTGATGGAGTTCGCTATTTAAAATGATGGTCCACTCTTTCTCCGTAGGAATTGTAAACAAGGTATAGGTACCTGCTTTAACCGATTTATCACCGAACATTACATCTTTTTTAAATGTTATTTCAGTTGCTTCATTAGCACCGGTACGCCATACTTTTCCATATGGTTCTAAACCGCCAAAAACGTTACGACCTTTTTTTGAAGGTGCACCATAAACAACTTTAAGCAGAGCATTATCGGCTGTCATTTTTGGACTTGCTATTTTTTCCTGAGAAAATACCTGGAGGGATGTGAAGAATCCCAGAAGAGCAAATAAAAATATTTTTTTCATAAATGATATAGTTATTAAAATTTTGGCAAAGATACCCGCATGGATAATGCTTATAGGGTAAGTTTTGTTATAGAATCATTAAAATTTAACCATTGAAAACTCAGTTATCTAAATCCGAAATCGCATATTTAAATAGTGATTTTGGGACGTAGTAGAGTAGGAGTTGAATGTTTAAATTCCGGATTTACTTCGAGTCTATCACCTGTCTTCCATATTCAAACAATTTATTAGGATAAGTATTTGATAATCAAATATATTTTTTGAGAAATGGGTGCCCCGTCATAGAAGAGCTGAAAGAAATATTCAAAGAGCATAAAGTTCTATACGATGAGAAATTTCTATTGTAGTTAAATTCAACCACTCCGTGGTTGTAACAGCTATATTAATTACCCCGTATTGCATGCGGGGTAATTAATATTAAATCTTTTCAGGATTTGAATCAAAATAAGTTTGGTTGTATAAGTACAAAGCCAATATATTAACCACGGATTGCATACTGGGTTAACAATATTAAATCCCCGTCCGATCCGGCATTGGCGGGCACCCAGGATTTACATCAAAAAGTTGATATCCATTCTATATACGATATTGTTTCATCAAATTATCATTAGATGTTGGCCTTGAATCTAGCGTGTCCCATTGCTGAAAACGCGAAAACTCATTTGTCTAAATCCGAAGTCGCTTATTTAAATTAAAAAGGAATTTGGGACGTAGCGGAATAGGTGTTGACTGTTTAAATACCGGATTTACTTCGAATCAATTTGTTCGACTTCTACCATAGAATAGATGAGACGATTTACATCATCGCTGTTTAAGCTGAGCTTGCCCCTGAGAGTTACAGCTTCAGAAGTGAACTTGACTGGAGTCTTTGCGTAGATTTCCATTACTGTTTCAGGTCCTGCACCACCGCAAAAGAAACACATATTGTAAGGAAATGCTGAAAGGATAAACTCAGTATGACTTTTGTATCCGTCAGTAGGAATGATATATCCTTTTACTTCGACGATTTTATTGGCAAGTGATTTTACTTCATCACCAAACACGGGTTTATCTATTTTAAATCCAAGAGCAGCGTCATATTCTTTTGTAAACGTGATTTTACCCAAGGTGTTCCAGGTAGCACTGCTATTTTGAGCAGATAGAATACTGCTTGAGAGAATTAATACAAATAGGAATAAATACTTCATCGTGCAAAATTACATGGAATACTTCAATAACGGATTTTGTATAAAACAGTTACACTATTTCATAGTTAACTCCTCAAAAGCCGCAGTGAGCGGTCTGCCGGCACCATCTCCTTTCCATTGTGGTGCACCGGGGATTTCAGTTGCTTTTATAATTTCTTCTTTGGACTTACCTGCGGCTATTTCTTTAGAGGTGAAATTCAGAAGAGCATCCAGGTAATTCTTAAATGCCTTAAGATCATCAGCATTTCCAGTGACCTGGTAACCTTCCGCTGCATGCCCCCAAATAAAAGTTGTTTTAGTAGGGAATGTTGATATCGTTTGATCGAGTACTTTTATCCAACTTGCAATATTCGCTCCGGCAGACCTGTCAACAAAAGGATGTCTTCGATTGAACATCAGATCACCCATATGGACTAAGCCATCTTTCTCGAGATAGATCAGGCTATCACCATTCGTATGGCCGGCACCAAAATATTGTAATGTGAATTTGTCTTTGCCGATTTTTTCACTCCAGGTTTTATCAAAAGTCTGGCTAGGGTATAGCTGGTTACTTTCAGTATTATTCGTTTGAGCTACCCGCATTTGATTAGCTTTAGAATTCGTATGGGCAAGTACTCTATTGACTAAACCTTTAAATTTAATATTACCTCCGGTATGATCACCATGATGGTGGGTATTGATCAATAATTCAAATGGAGCCGGGTGTTGTTTTTTGAGTTCACTGATTAAATGATCTGCCTGGTCCGGGAATTGGGAGTCAACGACTACGATACCAGCTTTTGTAAACTTAAATAAGATGGTTCCACCTTTTTCTGTAAATATCCCAGTTGTTTTATTCAACATTTTTATGGTCCATGGATCTACAGCAAAAGATTTGGCAATAAAGCTGATGGAAGGTATTGCAAGTGCGGATTGCAAAATGAAGGTTCTTCGTTGCATGATTATATTTTTATCTAAAATAATGATTTTTAAAGGATATCAAAAGCTTTCCTTTATTCTAACTCATCATGGGGTAGAGGTTCCTGTTCACTGAGTCTTTCCATCAATCTTGCTGAAATACTCATAAAATCCATTTCAGTAAATATACCTACCAGTTCGTGATCCTGGATGATCGGAAGACAACCGACTTTATTGTCACGCATCATTGCCATAGCATCCATGATCGATGTAGCCGGGGTTGCTGTCACAGGTTTTTTATGCATGATGTCCTTGACGGTTTTATTCTTTTTTCCATCATTAGTAAAATACCGGAGCAATAACCTCGACGTGATCAATCCGACCAGTTTTCCATTATTATCTTCCACCGGAGTATACCGGATCTTTCTCCAATCCATGAGTTCTGCTACAAATTCAATAATATCATCCTGCTGTGCTGTGAGTAAATCGGTGGTCATGAAATCTCCAACCAAAAGTTGCTGCGGTTTATAATCCCGCAGATCTTTGAGCTCGGGCATCTTCCATTTATGAATGGGTAAATTTTTCTTTTGATTGGCAAGCATAGCAGCAGTCATTACAGTCAAGGCTTCAGTACGATTGGTCTGCTCTATTAATTTAGTATAAGCTCTGAGTTGCCATCGGGCACCATTCATATGTTTTTTAGCGCGATCTTCTATGATGCCCAGGTATTTATTGATGTCATCATCATTTACTTTTTGTGTTTTCAAACCCTTATGAGCAAGTGGCAATAATTCTTTGAGGATGAGTTCAACTGCCGGAACTTTTTGATCATCGAACCAATTGAATTTGGAATCAATTCCAAATTGAGCGGCCTTCATAAAATTATCTGAGATATCCGCAAAAGATACTTTTTTACGTATATCATCTACTTCAGAAGTGAGGCCAATCATACAGCCCAGCCAAAATGCAGAGTTAGCTATCTCATCAATGGCGGATGGTCCGCTTGGAAACACTCTGTTTTCTATCCTTAGATGTGGCATTCCGTTGTCACTGATTCCATAACATGGACGATTCCATCTGTACACCGTAGAATTATGAACCTGAAGTGCACGCAATTTCGGCACTTTTCCTTCCTGGATCAACGCATCAGAATCTTCACTTACATCTGCGGCAAGTAAAACTCTGAATCTGGCGATATCTTCTTTGTGAATTTCCAGGATGGATTCATCGACCCAATCCCGGCCAAAATGTACCCGTGCACTTCTTTCCCGCATATTAGCTCGTGAGCCCCGGGTATCTAAAGCTTGTTGGAACATAGCTATTCTTGATTCATGCCAAAGTCTTCGTCCAAACACTAGCGGGGAATTAGCCGCAATAGCCATTACGGGTCCTGCTAAAGCCTGGCTAACATTGTAAAATTTAGCAAACTGTTTTGGTGATACCTGCAAATGAACCTGGAAGCTGGTATTACATGCTTCGAGCAGGGGAGAATCATGTTTGATCATTAATTCATCGATACCGCTCAATCTGAATTCGAAGGAATCCGATGAAAGTTGTTGGCGTATCGCTTCCATCAAAGCCAGATACCTTTTTTTAGGTGTCAGGAATTTATAATCAAGATCGGACTTACGTATGGTAGGAAGTATTCCTGTCAGTAAAAGGTCTGCATTAAAAGGTTTTAGTGCTTCGCGTAATATTTTTAATTGTTCCGTGGACTCATCCATCATAAGTGAAAAACAATTTCCTTTCAACTCCCTCGGCGTAAAGTTGGTCTCGAGATTAAACATGGCGAGTTCTGTATCCAGCCACGGATATTGTTCAAGTTTAGGTGTCACCAATGTATTGATAGGAGCCGGCCGGAGATTATTGATATCCACCAATACTAACTCTTGTTCCGCGCCAATCCTGTGAATGCCGGTTTCAAACCATTCATTCTCCAGCATGTACTCCAGCGACTTAATGTCCTGCATTAATGCCCGGGTAAATTTTTGTAAATCTTTCTGATTGCCCGGCTTGTTGACTTTGCTTTCCCCCATAATGATAAAAATGGTGAGAAAGGTAAGACGATTAATTCATATTACAAATTAATTGTATATGATTAAATTAGAAGAATGG
>JBDTUE010000300.1:0-5168 GCA_040007895.1 Saprospiraceae bacterium
TTTATTTGGTCGGTTGAATCAAACTTTTAAATTATTATGTAAACCCATCGAAATATTCCCGATTTCTATCGGGATCGATGCACAAAACCTGTATACTTGGCCTGGTGAGACGAAAGTTGTATTAACTTTTTTATAACCTAATGAAATAATCCAGATAACAATATGGATTGATGCACAACTTCCCGGGAGGTCATGTGCGACCAAATTTATTTGGTCGGTTGAATCAAACTTTTAAATTATTATGTAAACCCATCGAAATAAATTTCGATGCACAGACATATTTGCAATGTTTGTGCATTTATTCTAATTTAATCAAGTAATTTAGATTAATCTGGATCAACACTTCACCCTTTCAAATCATGAAAATAAAACACTATGTCAAAAACCTTCCCCATATCCATCCAGCCAATTCCATTTACTTTGTGACTTTTAGATTGGAGGGTTCGGTGCCAATAATTCAACTTCAAAAATTAAATGAAAACTATGAGCTCAAAAAATCTCAAATCCAAAATGAATCATTGGAAATAAAAAATAAGGTAGCTCATGAATACAAAGCGGAGAAAGAATCCCTTCTTGAACAAATTGATGATGGTCCACGTTACCTTAAGATACCCGAAATTGCTAAAATAGTAATGAGCCAATTGCATTTATTTGATAGAGTATTCTATGACCTTGTTTGCTATTGTATAATGTCCAATCATGTCCATGTTTTGTTTGACACCTCAATTCAAACTGATCTCAGCAGAGTTTCTTTAGATAAAATTTTGAAAAAAATCAAAGGGCCGACTGCTGTTAAATCGAATAGGTTTTTAGGCAGATCTGGGAAGTTCTGGATGCTTGAAAGTTATGATCATTATATCCGTAATGATAAGGAATTGAGTAATGTTTATGATTATATTTTAAATAACCCTGTCAAAGCTAATTTGGTAGATGATTGGAGGGATTGGGAGTATTCTTATCCTAAGGTAGGGTGATTTAAATTTTCAGTAAGCTATTTTATAACCCATCGAAATATCCTGATAGTTATCGGGACGATGCACAAAAAATTGACTTCAAATTTATTTGGTTGAAGAAGATTAATAGTTGTTTTATTACTATTTTTAAATCCATCGAAATGAATTTCGATGCACAAAACTTAGATTTTGCCAAGGGGAAATATGTAAACAGTTGTGAGTCTATTTTTAAAACCCATCGAAATATCATGATGACTTCGAGTTCGATGCACAATGGTTGGGGAGGTCTTGTGCGACCAAATTTATTTGGTAGGAAAAACCTATGTTCTATAAATTCTACATTCAAATACCATCGAAATAAATTTCGATGCACAAAACTTTGCACCAAATTTATGTGGTCGAGTAGAAGAGTGGTGCATAATAGTTTTAAACTTTGCTGAAATAGTGCAGAATGCTATCGAGATCAATTCACAATTTTTAGGATGGTCATGTGCGATCCTGGTCGAAAAAACCTATGTTCTATAAATTCTACATTCAAATACCATCGAAATATCCCGACAGCTATCGGGACGATGCACAAAACCTGTTTCCCTATCAATTAAACCATACCGCATACCCCTGCCTTCTTAAATCCAAAGCTAATTTTTCTTCCATGATCAAAGCTTCCTTCCTGGTCATTGGTTTTAGATTAATATGATCATATAAACTGGGCCTTAAATATGTTCCATACCTCTGAGCTAAGTAAGCAGATATTTTGTAACCTTTCTTGGATATATAACCTGTTTTATGTTGAAGGAATCTTTCAGCAGGAGTCTTGCTGGTCATACCTACATATAGACATTGAAGTACTCCATTAAACTGGGGGTTAGCAATACGGAATTTTGTATTTTCTGTAAAGACTTTTTTTGATAATTCTATGACGTAAACGTGATACCTCACTTATATACAAATTTATTTATTTGATCCAAAGTAATCTATGGAAAAAGCTTGTAAATATCTTTACGGTGAGCTATTAAAATAAGTCTAATGATGTTTTCAGAAATTCGTTCGATACCAATTCTGTAATCTCCAAATCTATACCGATAATAAACTTTAAATCCTGTTAGCTTTTTAATACTCTTGAGATCATCTAATGAGTCTGCAGCCTCCAGGTTTGAAATTATTTTTTCAATTTTTAAGAAGAGTGATTTATTACTTAACTTTTCTAAAGATCTTTCAAATGATTTATCGAATTCAACAATCATCTGGATTTTAATTTCTTTAAAATAGAATTTTTAGATACCGTTTTCCCTGTTTTTACTTTATCTATCAGAGTTCCCAGCATTAAATCTTCAAATTGTCCATCTTTCATATCTACCACATCACCCCCTAATTTTTTAGCGAGTTCAGATAAAAGTTTATTGCTTTGTTTGTCGGCTTTGATCAGAATGGTACTCATGATGCAAAATTAAAGTTATTTGTTTAATTTTCTTTAGTCTTTCTTATATACTTTCATAAGTATTTCGATTGTCTCTCTGATTTAAAAAAATGGACAAACCACATAGAATTGAAAACCTATTGAAAAAATTGATTGATATACTTGAACTTAACATTCACAAAGACCGGTCAATTCTACATGCTTTCAGACCTACGTTGTTTGACCGGAATCACATTTGAAAACAATGTAGGTCTGTGCAACAATCAATAAACCATCATAAATTCATCTTAAACATCAAATCCAATATCCTTCCTAAAATATTGCCCCTCATAATCTATTTGCTTTATAAGTTCATAAGATGATCTCAACGCATCACTCAAATGATCTCCTGTAGAAGTAATAGCCAATACCCGCCCTCCATTCGTCAATAAATGACCATCTTCCATTTTAGTCCCTGAATGAAAAATAATGGATGATGTTGGAACAACTATAGGTATTGAAATCAATTTATTCTTCTCATAATCGCCAGGATATCCACCGGACACCATCACGACAGTACAGGCAGCTTCATTAATTTGTTCTACATTTTGTGAAGCAAGTGTTCCCTGATTTAAAGAAAGGAGTAGGGGGACCAAATCAGTTTTTAATCTTGGCATCACTACTTCCGTCTCAGGATCTCCCATCCGGCAATTGTATTCAATCACATATGGAATACTACCCACTTCAATTAACCCTATAAAAACAAATCCATGATAACGGTAGTTTTTTTGGTTCAAACCTTCAATGGTGGGAATGATGATTTTATCTTCCACTTCTTTCATCATACTTGCTGTCACAAAACTCACCGGAGATACGGCACCCATACCCCCAGTATTAGGCCCAGCATCACGTTCACCGATTTTTTTATAATCCTTAGCTACCGGTAATATTTTGTAGTCATGACCATCGGTAAGCACAAATACAGAAAATTCCTTGCCCGATAAAAACTCTTCAAGCACGACTACGGAGCTGGCAGCGCCAAACTTGCCGTCAAACATATCTTTGACTTCATTAATGGCTTCATGATGAGATTGACATATCGTCACGCCTTTACCCGCAGCGAGGCCATCAGCTTTGACTACAATCGGTGTATTCATTCCCTGGATATAATCAATGGCATCATCAATTTGAGATGGAATAAAAGAGTGGTAGCGGGCAGTCGGTATATTGAATTCTTCCATGAATTCTTTGGCAAAAGCTTTGGATCCCTCCAATTGAGCGGCGATCTTGGTAGGGCCTATGATATGCACTTTAGCAGGATCAAAATGTGACTCTAAATAATCGGTAAGGCCAAGTACAAGTGGTTCTTCAGGGCCGATAAGGACTAATTCTATGTGATTCGCTTCAATCGTTTCCCTGATTTTATCAAAATCTTTGAGCGAAAGATGGATATTAGTTCCAAGGCCGGCTGTTCCTGGATTGCCGGGAGCAATAAATAATTGATCACATAACGGACTCTGTTTTATTTTCCAGGCTAGTGCATGCTCTCTTCCGCCTCCTCCTAAGATCAAAATATTCATGCGGCGAAGGTAAGCCAGGGAATGAAAATGAAAGGAAAGAATTAGCCCGGCAAGCATTCCTTTCACTAAATATTTCTATAGTGCCATGAATGTTTTGATCCGGATTAATAATCATTTAATTTGTGTAAAAATTTATGCTAACAGATTCACCAACATTTTTTGCTACTCCGGCTAAATTCAGAGCATGGTTAAGTAAAAACCATAAAAAGAAAACAGCATTAATAGTGGGATTCTATAAAGTGGGCACTGGAAAACCCTCTATGACCTGGAGCGAATCAGTAGATCAGGCACTTTGTTTTGGCTGGATTGATGGGATCCGGAAATCCATTGACAAGGAATCTTATTTAATTCGATTCACTCCGAGGAAAGCTACCAGTATCTGGAGTGCTATCAACATAAAAAAAATGGAAGAGCTTTCTGCCCAGGGACTGATGCAACCTTCCGGGCTTGCAAGTTTCGATTTGCGAAAAGACCATAAATCAAAAATATATTCCTATGAGAATCCTGAGACACTCTTGTCGAAGGAATATGAAAAAATATTTAAGGCCAACAAAAAAGCATGGAAATTTTATAAGGCACTCGCACCAGGATACAGGAAAACATTAACCGCCAGAGTCATGTCCGCAAAACAAGAAACTACCCGGTTAAAACGATTAAATGGATTTATCCAGGAATGTGAAGCGGGACGTAACATACTGAAAGAATATTATCGAAAACAATAAATCCTACGTATGATAAAAAATGTATTGATTTTATTGACTTATTGGATGATGGGTTGTAATGACGCTTCAGATAAAAAAGTAGCGGTTGCTCCGGCTATTAACGACACGTTGGCTGCATCAGGTTATGTTTGGACAAAACTATTAGACAGTGGGAGCTGGAAGAAAAGTTACAATTTCCAGATGTTTACTATGAGAGATACGCTGTGGATTTTTCATCCGGATGGCAATTGGTATTCAACCGATGGCATTCAATGGACGAAGTCCCGTCTCGAAAACGCAATCTATAATCTTGCATTCCTCGACTATGTTCCCTTTAAAAATGCAATCTAATGCCTTGGACATTTTGATGGAAATATTGAACGGTTTTTTTTAAAGCCTGAGATATACAAGACGAATGATTTTAAACTGTGGGATACATTATCAAAATCCAGTAATCTACCGAAACGATTTTTCTATCACCCTTTTGTATTCGATGATAGAATCTGGATCATAGGCGGTGAAGATAAAAATACTCAGT
>JBDTUE010000301.1:0-5143 GCA_040007895.1 Saprospiraceae bacterium
AATGTAGCAGGCTGGCCGGCGTATTATCAATCACCATCATTTCATGAATTATGGGTCGACACTGCTTCTTATCCTCCCCGTTTAACCTGGATTGATACCCTTGTAAATAAGGGTCTTTCTACAGGTAATAGTGGTAGTACTCAGTGGATTAATGTAGAGAGTAAAAGCAAGATCTTCAAAGTGGATCCGGTAGCATTTGCTATGAAATTGGCAAATCCCTCAGATCCGAATGCGTTAATCAATGAATTGGTGTTTTTATTTTATGGTCCTTCCATTTCTCAAGCGGTAAAGGACAGCCTTAAACTTACTTATTTACTTAAAGGTCAGTCAACCGATTTTTATTGGACGGCCGCTTACAATAGTTATATCGCCAATCCGACAAGTCCTGGTGATGAAGGAAAACAAGTGCCTAAACAATTACAAGATTTATTCGCTTACATGTTTTCAGCGGCTGAATATCATCTTCATTGATCATCTTTATTTAATGACATTAACATGAAACGAAGAAGTTTTCTAAAAAATATACCCGGGGCAGCTATTACTACTGTGATTGGCGGACATGCCTTATATGCGGAGCATTCTAGTCCAATGATGGAAGCCCTCCATGGGATGCTGTATGATACTGACAGAGTACTTATTATTATCCAGCTCAATGGAGGATCAGATGGTTTAAATGTAATTTTCCCATTGGATCAGTATGACAATCTAAAAAATGCCCGGGGGAATATCCTGATGAACGCCTCGAGTATTCTAAAGCTGACTGATAAAACGGGAATTCATCCTGCAATGGATGGAATCTACAATTTATTCCAGGACGGAAAAGCAGGAGTGATTCAAAGTGTGGGTTATCCTAATTTTAGTTATTCGCATTTCAGAGCTTCCGATATCTGGGTGAGTGGAGCAGACTCCAATGTACAGTTGGAGTCTGGTTGGGCAGGAAGATATCTCAATTATGAATATGCAAATTATCCGGTGGGTTATCCCAATGCCGTCATGCCTGATCCATTGGCAATACGAGTAGGTGATGGTGTAGGCCTTGGTCTTCAAATGCTTGGTGTAAACATGGGTATCGCTATTAATAATGCGTCCGATCCTGTCAATCTTACAGGCAATATTTTTAAAGATCCCGTGACCCAGGATTACCTTGGAAAAGAATTGGGATATATCCGTGAAGTGCAACGTCAGACAGATAAATTCGGTGATGTAATTTTAGCAGCATACAATAAAGCAAAAAATTTAACCACTAAATATCCAAGTACTAATGGTACCAGTACATCCAATAACCTTACGAATCAATTAAAGATAGTATCGAGGTTAATAGCCGGAGGTTTAAAAACCCGGATATACTGGGTCAGCACCGGTGGATTCGATACCCATGCGGCCCAGGTAGAAGCTGCAGATCTTACTAAAGGAGCTCATGCTACCTTACTGAAAGGGGTATCTGATAATATCGCTGCTTTTATGGATGATTGTAAATTATTAGGAACAGCAGATCGGGTAGCCGGATTTACATTTTCAGAATTTGGCCGGCGGATCAAATCCAATGCATCGCTCGGTACTGATCACGGATCTGCCTTGCCGGTGATTTATTTTGGAAATAAAATAATACCTGCTGTGGTTGGTAAAAATCCTGTGATTCCGGCCAATGCAGATAGCAATAGTAACCTCCCCATGTTGTATGACTTCAGATCTGTATATGGTACATTTTTAAACCAATGGTTTTGCGTGCCCCAGTCTGATGTAAATAATTTACTGTTTAATAAATTTCAAAATTTACCTATCCTCAATCCAGCAAATTGTCTTTCTACAGCTTCCCACGACGAACATGTGCGAAGTGGAAAAGTAATGGTTAAAGCATACCCTAATCCATTTGTCGAACGTACTAAAATAGATTTTGAAAGTAATGGTGGTTATGTGCGATTAGATGTGATCAATAACCAGGGATCTCTTATAAAAACATTGATCGCCAAAGAACTTATTAAAGGCTCATATACTACCGATCTTGATTTAGAAGGGCAGTCTTCAGGTATCTATTATATCCGTTGGCAAAATGAAGCAGATTCCCAGGTTAAGAGTATGATGAAGGTGAGGTAAATAAAGGTTTAAGTCACCCTTTGACTTCGAGATAAGGCACCCCTTGAGTTGGCTGAGGAATACACTATCTTCATGCCTTCAATGCAACGATTCAAACCCTGGTTATTAGAGTTAATCTGGCTGATAGCCACGGTCATCCTGGTCGTCCTCGTAATCATGCCCATTCGCAGTGAGATTTATGGTTTCCCGTTTGAAAAACCTAATATTTTTTTTATCATGGTATTCATCACGCTGATTCGATGGCTGATATTTTTACCCAATACCCCGTTTGCGAAAGTTCAGATTATTAAAGGAATCATTGGGATAGGTGCTATCTGGGTTGGTTTATATGCATTGCGTCAATTCAGTTTATTTCAAAATTTTATCGACGATAAAGGAGTCGAATCCATCACTCAACATTTACCGGAAGCCCGGCAAATTGCCTTACATAAATATATCATCAGTGAATATATATTTTTTGCAGCCGGTACCATGATCATATCTGTCATGATGCCGTTTCGCATGCTGATTTCCATTTGGCGGACACATAACCTGAAGAAAGCCTGATTCCATGAAAGAATATATCAAAGGCATATGGGCCGCTGTTAAAAATAATTCTGTTGCTTTAAAATATCCGTGGCATCCAAAATCAAGAAAAAATTCTGAAAAACCAGTTTTTGATGTCTTATTGCCGCAGATCAACGGTCAGGTAAATGCGTATAATGATCTCATCCATGACATCTGTACACATGTCGATCGTTTTGTGAATATACCTGGTAAAATTAAACCCGGTGAGACAGGCGTATATTGGGACAATGATTATCTGCCAGGACTAGACATCATTACGATCTATACGTTAATCCAAAAGTTTAAGCCGGCTAAAATAATTGAGATTGGTTCAGGACATAGTACTGCTGTCATTCGCAAAACAATCATTGAACATAAGCTGCGAACCCATCTGACTTGTATTGATCCGAAGCCGCGCCGGGATATAGTGCGTCTTGCCGATATACATATTGCAAAATCCCTTGAAACGCTGGATGATTTTAATATTTTTTTCAATCTGCATCCCGGCGATATAATTTTCCTGGACGGTTCACATATATCTTTAGCGAATAGTGATGTTACGGTTTTCTTTATGGAAGTATTACCGTTTGTACCGGCAGGTGTTTATATACATGTTCATGATATTTATTTACCGTATGATTATCCGGAGGATATGGCGATCAGAGGGTATAATGAACAATATCTATTGGCTCAGGCACTGTTATATTCAAAGGATAAATTTGAAATCATATTTCCATGCTTCTGGATATCTAAACAAGGGTCTTTACAATCTTTGTTGGATAAAAACTTTTGGAGTAAAATGAATTATGATTCTATCAAGACCCACGGAGGCTCCTTTTGGTTTAAAATAATCTCATAACTATGTCGAGGACTATACTGATCATAGGAATGCTTGCGATGGCTTATGCCAGTTTTGTGTATTATCCAAAATGGAAGCTAACCCATACAGAAGCTACGATCAGCTGGGATGTATCCGGTTATTATCTGTACTTACCAGCGATATTTATTTATCATGACCTAAAAGAACTTCAATTTAAACCAAGGCTTGATTCATTATATTTTCCTTCCAGTAGTCCTTACCAGGCGTATACTCATCGGTCCGGTAATCAAGTGATGAAATACACCTGTGGGCTCGCTATCCTGTACTCGCCATTTTTTTTATTGGCTCATGGAATAGCTCTGGTCAGTGGACAAGTAGCTGACGGATATTCCAGGATCTATCAGTTTTTTATATCTTTTGGAAGCCTGGTCTACGCATTCATCGGATTGATTTTTTTTAGGAAATTATTGTTGCGATATTTTACGGATGAACTGACAGCAGTGGCATTGGCCATCCTGATTTTTGCTTCCAATTATTTTGATTATGCCTCCATCACAGGGGCTATGAGCCACAATTATTTGTTTACATTCTATGCTGTTTTGTTGATTTGCATCGATAATCTTTATAAGACGGACGATCGTAAATGGTTTTATTTCATTTGTTTTATCATTGGTTTAATGGCGCTGATCAGACCTACAGAAATCATTAGTAAAATATTATTACTTGGATGGAATGTCGATTCCTGGGAAAGTTTAAAAAACAGGATTCAGTATTATTTTAAGCAAATCCCTATGCTCCTATGGGGAATTATCTTTTTTAGTATATGCCCTTTACTGCAAATCATTTATTGGAAATATGTCACTGGCGAATGGTTGGTGTACAGTTACCAGGGCTTCGGTTTCAGTTGGTTCGAAGGACATCATATCTTACAGGGATTGTATAGCTACAGAGCAGGCTGGTTAGTGTATACACCGGTAATGATCCTTTGTTTGATAGGATTGGTTTACCTGTGGATTATTAAATATGCCCAGCGATGGCCTCTCACTCTATTTGTATTGGCTTCCTTGTATTTGACATTTGCATGGGACGAATGGACCTACGGTGGAAGTCTGGGACAGCGCGCATTGATTGAGCATTACCCTGTAATGATATTTTGTATGATGCCTTTTTTAAATAAATTTTATCCCAATATTATATTCAGGAATATTTTATTTCTGTTTATAGGAGGATGTATCTATTACAATTTGTGGTTGACACACCAGGCTCATAAGGGAGGTATTTTCGAAGCCGGCATGATGAATAAGGCTTATTTCTGGCACACACTATTTAAGAATGAAAATGATCTTGAATCAAAGAAACTACTCGATACGAATGAGCCCATGCTTGATTTTGAACAAGCTACGGCCAAATTAGAAATCGATACTTCCTTTACATCCGATTCTTTTCGTTGTGTACAAAACGAAAGGGCAATAACGATGTATCAGGGATTATTACCAAAAGGAAAAATAAAAATAAAAGCGCTTATTCAATCCGGAGAAAAGGAATGGGATATCTGGCGGATGGCTCAACTCATCGTGCAATACAGGGCAGGGGATAAAGATGTAAAAACAGTATTCATCCGGGTTCACCGATTTTTAAATAGCAAAGAAGAAAAATGGTTAGACCTAGTCACTCAAAACCCGG
>JBDTUE010000302.1:0-5091 GCA_040007895.1 Saprospiraceae bacterium
CAAAACCAGAACTTATACCATGCTTGCAGGTTTGGGTGTATTTCTTGCCATTAGCTTAATACTGTATCGCAACAACAGGCAAAAACAAAAAACAAATAAAGTGCTGGAAACAACATTGACCAATTTAAAATCCACTCAAGCCCTACTTATCCAATCAGAAAAGATGGCAAGCCTTGGTGAACTAACTGCAGGTATTGCACATGAAATTCAAAATCCTTTAAACTTCGTCAATAATTTTAGTGAAGTAAACGGAGATTTAATTAAAGAATTAAAAAATGAACTAATTAATAATAACCTCGAGGAGATTAAATCCATTGCAAATGACATTGAATCTAATTCTGAAAAAATAAATCACCATGGTAAACGCGCTGAAAGCATTGTAAGAGGTATGTTACAACATAGCCGGAAGAGTACAGGTACTAAAGACCCGACAGATATCAATGCCCTGGCTGACGAATATATGAGATTGAGTTATCATGGGCTTCGTGCAAAAGATAAAAGTTTCAATGCTGCGATCAAGATGGATTTAGATCCGACGATGCCATTAGTCAACGTCATTCCGCAGGATATCGGAAGGGTATTATTGAATTTATTTAATAATGCTTTTTGGGCCGTAGCGGAGAAAAGTAAAAACCCTAATCTTTCCCCCCAACCCCTAAAGGGGAGTTATGAACCGTTAGTAAAAGTTTCTACAAGATTTATTTCCTCCCCTTTAGGGGTCGGGGGTAATAACGAAAGCAATAAAACAATTGAGATATCTATTTCCGACAACGGTTCCGGTATCCCAGCATCAATCAAGGAAAAAATATTCCAGCCTTTTTTTACGACGAAGCCAACTGGGCAGGGTACTGGTTTAGGATTGAGTCTGGCTTATGATATCATTAAAGCTCACAGTGGCATAATCAATATGAATAGTAATAAAGAAGGTTCAACTTTTCAAATTTTGTTGCCTATACAATGAAAGTATTAAAGGTTAAATTTTCTCCCGAAGGGATGCCTACGGCACAACCATTCTTCACTACAAAACCTACAGGGCAAGGGACAGGCTTGGGATTGTCGTTGGCTTATGATATTGTGAAAGCACATGGAGGAACAATTACAGTTAAAACAAATTATTATCCTCCTGATGGAGAATTATCCTCAGGACCCTTTGGGAAAATTGAGATCTCAACAGCGAAAGAAAGTACAGACCTGTCCGTTGAAGATTCTGCACTGACAGGAACGTCATTCATTATTCAATTGCCGATCAATTAATATGAAAAAATATTTATGCTTACTGCTGACGGGATGCAAACGAAACCAAATAAAGTAGAAGGGTCCAAATTTAGTATCCTGCCGTTTAGCTAAACTTAAAAAAATTTCTAATGAAACGATTTCTTCTTTTTACAGCTTTCTTTTTAAAAGTCATTTTTGTAGATGCACAAAATGAAACCATCGATAATTTAAAATATGAATTAAGTATCTCAAAAAATGATATTGCAAAGCTTTCTGTACTCGATAGCCTTTCGATGTACTATTTGTTCTTTTCAAATAAACCAGACAGTGCATTTTATTACATCAACGAATCTATAAACAAGGCATTCCCACTAGACGATAAAAAATATCTTATTCTAAGTTATGCTCGCATGGGTTTCTATTTTATAAATACTTCCCAGTTTAAAGCATCGTTGGATATTACCATGAAAGGAATCAACCTCTCGGAAGAATCCCATATCGACGATCATTTATCAGCGCTATACTATAATCTTGGCTGGGTCTATACGAACCTGCAGAATTTTGATCTGGAATTAAAATATGCAAATGCTGCAAGGTCCCAGTTAAAAAAAAATAAAGATCCTTTTTTTGATCTGGAAATACACGTCCTTGGTCAGATTGGTTCCGCCTATCTATCTAAGGGAAAAAATGATTCTGCATTTTACTATTTCAAACGGGTGGATTCGCTTGCCCTGACTTCAAAGGAATTGGCCGCTAAAGAAATCTCTGAATGGTATCTTGGGAATTATTATTTAGTAATGAAAAATCATTCTGCCGCTGATAGTTTGTTTTTAAGTTGCATCGAACGATGTAAAAAAAATAATGATTACCAAATATTGAGTGCCTGCTCATTAAATCTGGCTCGATCATACATAGACCAGGGCCTTATTCCCAGGGCTATAGCTGTAGCCTTGTCTGCACTCCAAACCAATTTAACGATCAATGAAAAAGCTCAGGCCTCTTATTCAGCAAGACTGCTATATCTCTGTCATGATAAATTAGGTAATCGGGACAGTGCCTTTTATTATTTGAAATTAAGTGGTAGAATGTCTTCAGCGGTTATGAGCGCCAGTGTCAGCAGCCAGATGCAGCAAATTAATTTTGATCAGGAACTCAAGAAAAAAGAAAAGGAATCAGATCAGATTCTTCAAGATGAAAAAAACAGGAGAAAAATTTTGTCCTATGTTTTTATCATGGGAATCCTTTCGTTACTCCTGATATCCTTCCTGCAATGGCGTCATAACAATCAAAGGAAAAAAGCGAACTTGTTACTACAGCTTCAAAAAGAAAAAGTAGAAAGTACTTTATCCGAACTAAAATCCACCCAGGGCCAACTCATACAAAGTGAAAAGATGGCAAGCCTTGGTGAACTCACTGCAGGCATTGCTCATGAAATTCAAAACCCGTTGAACTTTGTAAACAATTTTTCAGAAGTTAATGAAGAGTTGCTAATTGAAATGAAAGCTGATTTAAACAAAGGGAAAATTGAAAATGCTATCGCTTTAGCTGATGTTGCAATAGAAAATCAAAAAAAAATTAACCATCACGGCAAACGTGCCGAAGCGATTGTAAGAGGAATGCTGCAGCATTCACAAGCAAGTAAAGGACAAAAAGAACCAACAGATATCAATGCCTTAGCAGACGAGTATATGAGATTATCTTATCATGGTCTGCGTGGCAAGGATAAAACATTCAATGCGGAATTTAAAATGGATTTAGATCCGACAATGCCATTAATCAAAGTAATACCTCAGGATATCGGAAGAGTATTGTTGAATTTGTTTAATAATGCTTTTTGGGCTGTCGCGGAAAAAAGTAAAAACCTTGCTGGTCTGTCCGATCATACCATAAAAGACCAGCGAGGTTTGTCCGGTGACTATAGCACAAACCTCGTAGGTTCCAGCGATACTAAGGCTAACCCAAACCTACAAGGTTATCAACCGACTGTAACCCTCACCACTAAAAACCTCACCGACCATATCGAAATCATCATCCACGACAACGGTTCCGGTATTCCCGAATCAATCAAGGAAAAAATATTCCAGCCTTTTTTTACGACGAAGCCAACTGGGCAGGGTACTGGTTTAGGATTGAGTCTGGCTTATGATATCATTAAAGCTCACAGTGGCATAATCAATATGAATAGTAATAAAGAAGGTTCAACTTTTCAAATTTTGTTGCCTATACAATGAAAGTATTAAAGGTTAAATTTTCTCCCGAAGGGATGCCTACGGTACAACCCTTTTTTACTACTAAACTTACGGGAGAGGGATCAGGCTTAGGATTCTCGTTAGCATATGATATTATTAAAGCTCACGGTGGGACCATTACTGTTAAACCAATGACAACCCAAGAAAATGAAGGAACAGAATTCGCCATTGTTATACCTTAGTAGACACATTGAGGCCACGATTGCTTTCGAAATGACCGGGTGTGTAAAGGATACTGATTTATTTCATTCTGCTTTATTTGTAAAAATGATAACATTATTAATATGAGGCAAGTCTTGTTCTTTCTTCTGCTCTTAACTGCTTCATCAACTAAAGCTCAAAAAAACACGATTATACTTTCGCCGGAAACAGGGAATCGTATGATGGTGACTAATTTATTGGAAGTTTATGTAGATAGTTCGGCAAAGCTAACGTTCGACCAGGTTCGTACAGATTCTCTATTAAAGTTTATACCTGGTAATATCATCGGAAAACCGGGCAAGAATATTTATTGGGTAAGAGTAAACTTGAAAAGTAATTATACCAACGATGTCACCTTTCGTTTATCAGCTATTTGGTGGGATTATGTTACAGCTTATCTGATCTATCCTGATACATCCATTCAAATACTCCAGGCCGGATTATTGCGAAAAAAAAGCGAAGTAAATGGTGAAGATTTTCCTTCATTTATTTTGCCCGCTGGAAAAGAAATTAAACTCTATGCACGACTTAATGCTTCCGGATACTTTATGCGAATGGATAAGGTGAATATTTTAATTTCAAATCATGAAAACGCATTGGAGAAAGAGCGATACAGAGCATACTTGTCTGCCATATTGATCGGGATCCTGATTGGCTTTGCTTTTTACAATCTTGCTTTTTCATTCTCCTTAAAAGACAGCAGTTATGTCTGGTATTTCCTATACTTGATTTTTTTCTCCATTTCATTTAGTGGTCAATTGGGGGAATCAACCTCTTATCTGACACAATTTTTTATACCTGAACATCCTTTGCTTGGATTGTTCCTGAAGCGCCTGAGTGACCCAATAGTTTTTGCCAGCCTTATCATGTTTTCAAAAAGTTTTCTGAATACAAAATCAAAACATCCATCCTGGGATAAAACGTTGTCGTTGATTATTTTTGCACTCATTGCATACAACACCTTTTGGCTGATGGGGTATGGAAGCTCCAATACGATCGGTATTGCTCTTTATGCTGTTGCAATTACTGGTGCATTGATTACAGGTTTCATTGCTTACAGGGAGGGATTTAAGCCTGCAAGGTTTTTTATTATAGGTCAGTTTCTTGTCCTTCTGGGTGTATTGATTTCACTCGTATATATACTTAAATGGGGTGATCCTTTATGGTTTCTTCCTGACACAAGATTTTTTAATTTCATTAAAAGCTCAAATCCTTTTTTCTTTAGCGCGGTTGAAGCACTGGTCTTCTCTCTTGCACTGGCCGATCGTCAAAAGGAAAAACTGGAAAGATTAGTCAGGGAAAGAACGAATGAATTAAAGACCTCACTGGACACACTTCAATCAACCCAAAAACAACTCATTCAATCTGAAAAAATGGCCAGCCTTGGTGAACTTACTGCTGGAATAGCCCACGAAATTCAAAATCC
>JBDTUE010000303.1:0-5080 GCA_040007895.1 Saprospiraceae bacterium
TATATCCACTGAAAAAGAGATCCTTAAACTATAATTTTCAAGCCATTTAGTCATCCAATAATAAGATATAGGTAATGCCATCACCAGGGATATCACTGCCAGAATCAAAAAATCTTTTGAAAGCATCGTCCAAACGCTGAAGACTGAAGCGCCTAGGACTTTTCGCACACCTATTTCTTTGGTTCGTTGTTCAGCCATGAAAGATGCTAATCCAAATAATCCCAGACAGGAAATGAATATAGCTAAAACAGAAAATATAGCAGAGAGTCTTCCGATTTTCACTTGAACTTCAAATTTTTGCGCATAGGACTCATCTTCAAAATTGAATGCAAACGGTACCGTGGGATTATACTTTTTAAACATGGCTTCTATCTTAGCTAATGCCTCAGAAGTTGGCATATCAGGTGATAATTTAATATTGACCGTATTGATAGAGTTATAGTCGAGCGTAAACACATATGGCTTCACCTGTTGAAAAGGATCAAACTTGATAATGTCTTTTACAATACCAATAACCTGGTATTTTTTTCCACCTAATGTAACAGTTTCCTTGAGCGGCTCATTAAAATTCATAGTTTTAAGTGCCGCTTGATTTAAAATAACAGCGAAGCTATCTGCTGCATATTCACGGGCAAAATCCCTGCCTTGTACCAATTCCCATCCAATAGTCTTACCAAAGTCATGCGTTGCCCTGTTCCAAATAAAAAGAGGACGTTGATCCTGGCCTTTACCTTGCCAGTTGATATTCGTAGTTCCTCCGAACTCCTCGGTCAATCCTCCCATAGACGCAGACATATTGGATGCAGCACCAGATTGAATTAATTCATTTCTCACCGCATCGTAATGTTCATAGACATCCCTGGTAATCATTTTTACTGCGATCAAACCAGCATTATTGTACCCAAGGAATCTTTCTTTGCCAAAATTTATTTGCCGGTATACTACCATCGTACCGACAATGAGCACAATAGAAACGACGTATTGAAATACAACCAATGATTTCCTGGCTGAAGTCGCGAATGATCCAATTTTAAAACTACCCTTCAATACCTGGACCGGTTCGAATTTGGACAAATAAAAAGCGGGATAACTTCCGGCAATCAATGCAGTGAAAATAGTAAACAGGACGATCAGGCTCCAGAACAAAGGATTCGCGTACGGGAAATGCAAATTTTTTCCAGCAATATGATTAAACACAGGTAAACAGAGCAATACCAATCCAATGGATACAATTAAAGCAGTAAAGGCCATTAAAGCAGATTCAATATAAAACTGGATAACTAATTGTGATTTTAAAGAACCAATCGTTTTGCGGATTCCTACTTCTCTGGCTCTTTTTTCACTACGGGCAGTGCTTAAATTCATAAAATTGACACAAGCCAGTAATAAGATAAAAATACCGATGATGCCAAACATCCATACCAATTTAATAAGTCCTCCTGTATTGTACCCATCATAAAACTCTCCTTGTAAGTGCCACTTATTCATAGGATGAATAAAAAACTCTGGTTTGTATTTTGGAGGATTTGCCAGTTTCATCCGGATATCTTTTATCGATGCCGAAGCTTTAGTAAAATCTGCATTATCATTGAGTTCGACGTAGATTGGCCATGAGTTTTCATCCCAGGCGTCAGCTGATTTTTTTGCATAATTATCATTCGCAATATAATTTGCCCAAGGCGCTAAATATTGCACATCATAAAAGGTGCTGTTTTGAGGAATATCTTCATACACACCGGCCACTTTTAGATTGTCCCGGTTATTAATTTTTAAGGTTTGGTTTAAGGGATCCTGATCCTTAAATATTTTTTTAGCGAACAAAGCAGAGATCAATATAGAACCCGGATCGGATAATGCTTTTTTATCCCCTTTAATCATCTTAAAAGTCATCATATCAGGAAATTCCGGATCCACATACATTCCAAATTGAGTCAGTAAAATATCTTCATATTTAAAAGTTGATTCTTTGTTGAAAGAAGTCAGACATACTTTTTTAAAATCCGGATATTTTTGTCTAAGATCTGCGGCTAATGGTTGAGGCAATGAATTGTAGGAAGATTTAACTACATCAAATTGTACAAACTGCCATAGCTGTCCTATCCTATTATAGTTTTGATGATATTTATCAAAATTTACTTCATCATAAATCCATAAACCTATTAGTATGGTGATAGCCATTCCACCCGCCAAACCAGCAATATTGATAAAAGACGAAAGTTTATTTGTTCTTAAACTTCTTAAAGCGATTTTAAAATAATTGGTTAGCATAGTCAAAGGTTAAGGGTTAATGGTGAATGGTTAATAGTTAAGGGTTAAGGGTTAATGATTAATGGTGAATGGTCAAGGGTTAATGGATAATGGTCAAGGGTCAAGGGTTAATGGATAATGGATAATGGATAATGGATAATGGATAATTTTTCACTTTTCGTTCTTCATTCATTCATTCTTCATTTCTTCATTCTTAATTCTTAATTTCTTTCATTCTTCATTCCTCACTCAATTCTCAATGATTTCACCGGCTTAGCCACTGCTGCCCGAATAGCTTGAAATCCCACCGTCAATAGTGCAATCGTAATAGCCATCATACCCGCCAACACAAATACCCACCACCCAATATTGACCCGGTATTCAAAGTCCTGTAACCATTTATTAATACCAAACCAGGCTAATGGCGCAGCGATCAAAATGGAAACACAAACCAGTTTGATAAAATCTTTAGACAACAAATTGACAATGCTGAATACAGATGCTCCAACCACTTTTCGAATTCCTATTTCTCTGGTCCTCTGAAGTGTGCTATAAGAAGCCAAACCCAATAAACCAAGACAAGAAATAAAGATGGCGAGAATAGCAAAATTAAAAAACAGTTTACCGAAACGTTCTTCTCCCCGGTATTGTCTGTCAAAAAACTCATCCAGAAAATAATAACTAAATGGTCGGTTTGGCAGTATTTTTTTCCATAAGTTCTCTACAGCCGCAATGGTTTCAGGTAATGCAGACGTCTGTACCTTGGCTGTAATCTTGTTAAAACGACCTGGTTCCATACGCATGGTCAATGGTTTTATTTTTTGTTGTAAAGCCCTGAAATGAAAATCCTTAACCACACCAATGATATTCCCTTCTCTACCCCATTGTTTGAACTTTCGTCCAATGGCATCTGAAGGAGAAGCATAACCAAATAAATGCACGGCAGTTTCATTAATCACCATGGCTTGAGTAGTATCTGTTCCAAATTCTTTTGAAAATGCCCGACCGGCAACCATGGTCATCTGGTATTGAGGTATATAATTATAATCGACAAAATAAACATCCAGGTTAGCGATTTGAAAATCACCTTGTTTATTTTCTATCTGGGAGTACGCTCCGGAATTACCACCTCCAGGGACAGCAGAACCTATGGATGTAGATTTAATGGAATTCAGATTGGATAGTTCCTGCAAAAATGCAAGCTTTGCCGGATCGTTTTTGGTATCCAGTATCAACATCTGATCTTTATTAAAACCCAAATCATGCGATCGCATAAAATTGGTTTGCCGGTATACTACCAGGGTTCCAATAATTAATGTAATGGAAATCACGAATTGCATAACCACCAGGGATTTGCGAAGTGTGACACCTCTATGGCCACTGGTGAAGCGGCCTTTTAATACAGTCACTGGTTGAAAAGAAGATAAGATTACTGCAGGATAAATACCTGCCAGCAAACCAACACCAATAGAAGTGGACAACAAAATAAGGATAGGGAACCCCTGATGGAATATTCCAGGGCTGATGATTTTGCCCGCCATCTTATTAAACAAGGGAAGAAACAAATAAGAACAACCTAATGTAAGGATAAACGCAAACAGGCAAAGAATCACAGATTCGCCCATAAACTGACTGATTAATTGACTACCTGCTGCACCAGCTACTTTCCTTATTCCCACTTCTCTTCCTCTTTCTGCAGATCTTGCCGTAGTCAGATTGATAAAATTGATACATGCAAGCAATAATATAAATATGGCTACTATAGAGAATACATATACGTTGCGGATACTACCGTTTTGAAAACTTCCGCGGGTAGATCTGAGATAAACGTCTTTCATGGGTTCTAGTAAAAAAGTAAAAAACATCTGGCTTTGTTTTCTCTGTTCACCATTCTTTGCTTCTATAAATGCAGGAAATTTAGCAGTGAGTTGGTTGGGATCAGCTCCTGGTTTTAATAAGAGGTAAGTACTCGTTCCAAATCCACCCCATTCTTCTTCGATTCCTTTGTTGAAGATCTGAGTCCTGGTAGACATGGAAACAAACATATCTGCCTGAATTTGCGAATTTAAAGGCATATCTTTCATGACACCGGTGACTTTAGCCACCGTGGTATCATCCCGGAGTATCATCGTCTGACCAATAGGATTAGTGGTATTAAAATATTTACGCGCCGTGGTCTCCGATAAAACGATGCTAAGTGGATCCTTCAAAACAGTATGAGGATTGCCTGAAACTATTTTGAAGTCGAATATTTCAAATAAAGTAGAATCAGCATAAAAAGCCTGGTCTTCCTGGAATTTATTTTCACCATTTCGTACATACAAACTCGCCTTTTCCACTCGTGCAAATGCTTCTACTTCCGGAAATTCTGGTTTGATATTGGGTCCAAATGCCCAGGAAGTGTTACCCGTTTTGATGACCTCACTGGGTGTTTTTATATCAGTGACTAGTCGATAAATGCGATCCAGTTTAGTATGAAACTGATCATAACTCAATTCAAACCGGACATATAAAAAAATCAGGAAACAAGCCGTCAAGCCAATAGCTAATCCGGAGATATTAATGATGGAATAAACTCCATGCTTTTTGATGTTTCGGAATGCGACGAGGAAATAGTTTTTAATCATGGATGGACAGGTTAAAAGGTTAAAGGTTAATGGTTAATGGGGTAACTCCCGGATTTGCTAAAAGTAACACCGAAATGCTTTTATTTGTAAAACTATTTATCTAGTGAAGTAAGGTCATAGCAATGACCACTGAAATAATAAATAATACAGATAAACGCAAACAGCAGGGTTTCTTCATTTCTTCATGTATTCATTTCTTCATTCTT
>JBDTUE010000304.1:0-5072 GCA_040007895.1 Saprospiraceae bacterium
TATTTAAGATCATCAAACAATTTGGTGGTCATGGACGAATGGGAGGTGGTGTATGTGGAGTAGAAATGGCACTATGGGATCTTGCAGGTAAAGCATTTAATGCACCGGTGTGGGCTTTGCTCGGTGGACGATACAGGGATAAGGTCAGAATGTATTCTTATATCCCAAATTCAGGAGGTAAACCACTTGATGAAATCGACATGACCCAATTTAAAGCAGACGTCAAACACCGGATGGTTGACCAGGGATATACCTGGCTTAAAATGCATCCCGGTATTGAGAAAATAGCAAAGATCCCGGGGACTACTGTGAATACTAAGTTCACACCCGGATTTAATGATCAGGTTCAGTCCTCACGGGCTCAGGGATTTTTGAATTATCAAAATACACGACATGCATTCACCAATATTCAGGTTACGGATAAAGGATTAGAAGAATTACAAAAATATGTTGGGGCCATCCGCGATGTAGTGGGATATGATATTCCTTTATCCGGAGATCACCAGGGTCACTTTGATGTAAATACCTGTATCCGTGTTGGCAATGCATTAGAACGATTCAGTCTTGCTGCTTTAGAAGATTTTTTGCCATGGGATCTTACAGAACAACTTAAAATAATAACAGATTCAATCAATACTCCCACAGTGACGGGAGAAGACATTTATCTCAAAGAAGCGTTTATCAAATTGATTGATAATCACGCAGTAGATATGGTACAACCGGATATGGGATCATCAGGTGGTATCCTTGAAACAAAAAAAATAGGCGACTATGCTGAGGAAAAAGATACGTCGATGATCATGCATTTTGCAGGCACACCTATATGTTTTATGGCGAATGTACATATGGCCGCCGCTACACAAAATGCGCTTGCACTCGAAATCCCCAATCAATGTGCTGACAATCCATGGTGGCCTAATCTCGTAAAAATGGTAGGCAAACAACCGATGATCACTAAAGGTTTTGCGAATGTGCCAGATGATGCACCTGGGCTTGGTATAGAATTAAATGACGAAGAAATTAAAAAACATCTTCATCCGGAGGATACGAGTTATTTTGTACCGACTCCTCAATGGAATGAAGTAAGATCATATGACCGGTTATGGAGTTAATGAATTAATCTATAAACAGAACTATATAAAGCTATTCAACCAAGCACATGAATATTATGAAAAAATTTATTTTAATCCCCATAATAAGTATACTTTTTTTAATGGAGGTAATATCTCAAATCAATGTACCTCAGACAGAAATAAAAAATGAATTAATTCACGCCCGTTTATATTTACCGGATGTCAAAAACGGTTATTACCGTGGATCACGATTTGACTGGGCCGGCGTCATACCTTCCTTAGTATACAAGGGCCATCAGTATTTTGGTCAATGGTTTGAAAAATATAGCCCTACCCTGCATGATGCGATCATGGGTCCTGTGGAGGCATTTGCTCCGATTAGTTATGAAGAAGCAAAAGTTGGAGAACATTTCCTAATTATTGGTATTGGCATGGTTACAAAACCTGAAGAATCAAAGTACGCCATCTCTACTCCATATAAACTGGTTAATACTGGCAAATGGAAAGTAAAATCAAAAGCAGATCATGTAGACTTTAAACACACTTTGAAGGATGCAAAGTATTCTTATGAATATAAAAAGACCGTAGCCTTAACTGCCGGCAAACCTGAATTGCTATTGACCCATTCTTTAAAAAATACCGGTAAAACCACGATCGAAACTACGGTCTATGACCACAATTTTTTTGTGATGGACAGTACTACGATCGGTCCGGGTTATGAAGTAAAATTTCCATATTCTATAACAGGTGAAGCACGTGACAATCCCGACCTGGTGACTGTAGAAGCCAATCACATTGTTTTAATAAAAGATATCCTCCCTAAGAAATTTCTATACTTTACCGGTATCGAAGGTTTTGGTCCCTCTTCCAAAGATTATGATATCAGTATTGAGAATCATAAGACCGGCGCCGGAGTAAGGATTACGTCCGATCAGCCTATATTAAAATTGCCATTGTGGTCAGCCATCAAAACGCTTTGTCCCGAACCCTACATTAAGCTTAGTATCAAACCGGGTGAAACGTTTAAATGGACTATTAATTATGAGTTTTATGAATGTGAAAAAAAATAGGTAGAAATTATCCACGAATTACGCGTATTAACACTAAAAATAATTTGTGATGCTTTGTGTAATTCGTGGATATCATCTCGAACCTAAATAGACTATAAGGTTATCTGCCGATTACACTTATTAACACTAAAAACAATTCGCGATAATTTGTGTAATTCGTGGATTTAATCCAGCCCTAAAATTCGCGAGCATTCGTGTAATTCGTGGATTTAATCCAACCTATCCATTCAATTCAACAAACTACAGCCAATCTGGTAGTTAAAATTTCTGCAATCCTTAAATTCTACTGATTTTTTTTGAGTTAAAATGCGTAATAAACGATCCCACTTCCGTTATTATAAGTCTATGGGACTTTAACAACATGAAATTGTTAATTTTACATGGATTGCATTCTTGAACCTTAATACAATTAAACATGAAAAATGCTTTTCTAATTTTGTTTTGTATAGTTGTCTCCTTTACCACCTGTAAAAAGGATGAAATGATAGACGACAGCCCGACCCAATATGATGCTAGTCTAGTCTATGATTGGTTTAGATTGGAATGCACTATAGTTAAAGAGACAGGTGGCTTTTTTCCACCCCAGGCGGCCCGAGCTTTTGGTTATACATCGATTGCCTTGTATGAAAGTATAGTGCCTGGAATACCTCAGGCAGCTTCACTTGCCGGTCAACTTCAGGATTTTAATCCGAATAGTATACCGAAAATAGAAATTGGTAAAGAATATCATTGGAGCATTGTTGCGAATGCAGCGCTTGCCACTATCATGAGACAATTGTTTGAAAAAAAGATCAGCCCTGAAAATCTGACGCGAATAGCCGATCTTGAAAACAAAAATTACATCCAGTTATCAACAAAATTTGGAAGTGAGTTAGGTTTTCGTTCAGCCAATTTTGGTAAATCCATGGCTAATGCAGTCTTTCAATTTTCAAAAACAGATGGAGGACATGAACAATATGTGGATCCATTTCAACTGCCTTACACCTGGCCTGCAAAAACAGGATCCTGGATCCCAACCGGAGCCGCTTTAAATCCTTTGGCACCGACCTGGCAAAATTGCCGGCCATTCCTGAATTCGGATATTACCCAGTCTCAACCTTTGGCTCATGTCGACTATTCAATAGAAAATAGTTCTGAATTTTATAAAGAAGCAATGAATGTTTATAATATAGTCACCAATGCAACCGCAGAACAAAAAGAGATCGCCAGGTTTTGGGCTGATGATCCTTTCAATACCTGCACTCCTACCGGACATACGTTCAATATCCTGACTCAATTATTAGAAGAAAATAATGCTGACCTGGTGAAGGCTGCTGTGGGTTATGCAAAACTTGGGATAGCAGAAAACGATGCTTTTATTGCATGCTGGAAGACGAAATACGATTATTTCCTTTTGCGTCCGGTCACTTATATAAAACAAAATATAGACCCCAAATTTGCTACGATTATTGGTACCCCTCCATTTCCTGCTTATACTTCAGGACATGCTACTGAAATTGCAGCAGGAGCGAGGATATTCACTGATATGTTTACGGATGGAGATGGTAATTATCCGTTCACTGACAGGACCCAGATTCAATTCGGTTTTTCAGTACGTAATTTTGATAATTTCAATGAAATGGCCCAGGAATGTGCTGACTCAAGATTATATGGAGGAATTCATTATAATATGGATAACTTGAATGGATTGAAAATGGGTAGATCCATAGGAGATAATGTGATTAAAAAAATTAATTGGCCTTCACTCTGAATTCACTGAAAAACTAAATTGGATATTTCCAGGATAATTTTCCCATATTCTTATTTAAGGATTTCCTTCATGATTCTACTAATGATATGCGTCGTTAGTTGCAATTCTATTGACAACAATCAGCTTGACCGGGATAGTCAGTTACTAGCTGGTTTATATTGTAAGGCGAAAGAAATTCGCATCCGGCGTTTTGATTTAGCAGATAGAATCCGTTTTACGGAAGATACCCTGATCATGAAAGAATTTAAATCAAACTTCTTTTATCAAAAACGGCTGGATTCTTTATCCGCATTCAAAGAACCACTTACCAATTTGACAAAGATTTTATCGGACAGCATATTTATTACCCAGAAAAAACTGTATTCTAAAATTTATAATTCTCCTGAAAAGAAAAACCTCTTAGACCTTGCATTCAAACAGGCAGTAGAAAAGATTTGTCCCGACTAAGGGGATTGGTCGTCATCATAGCTATCGGGATTATTTCGACGGGTTATTGCACATACCGAGTAAATTATCCACGAATTACACGAATTAGCACTAAAAATTCGTGATATTTCGTGCAATTCGTGGATATAATCTTGAACCCAATCTCGCGATAATTCGTGTAATTCATGGATATTATCTTAAACCTAAATTCGCGATATTTCGTGTAATTCGTGGATAATACCTTGAACCTAACCCGCTATAATTCGTGCAATTCGTAGATAAAATCTTGAACTTAAATTCGCGTCAATTCGTGTAATTCGTGGATATAATCTTAAACCTAATTTGGTGTAATTCGTGGATAATACCTTGAACCCAATCTCGCGATATTTCGTGTAATTCATGGATATTACCTTAAACTTAAATTCGCGATATTTCGTGTAATTTCGTGGATAAAATCTAATCTAATAATCTACCCAGCCCCATTTTCCTAATCAATTCACCAGCACTCCCCTTCCACCCTATCATCACCACCCCTGCTATCACGCATAAAGTCCCTATAACCTGGAATCGATCAAAATGTTCCCCCAGGAAAAAATAAGCTAATATGATCGTACTTACAGGCCCAATAGCAGATACTATCGCAGCATTATTGGATCCAATAGTTTGAATACCTGCGGCAATCATAAAGTTCGGAATCACCGTGGCTACGATTGCTAATAAAAGACCATAAATAATCATATTGCCATGAAGGTC